>JBBAUU010000068.1:0-8027 GCA_040398065.1 Opitutales bacterium
ATCGGCTTGATTCAGCGCCTCGGTAACTCTTGGGAAATTGAATACGGTTTCCAAAAGCGCGTTTCGGCTTTCAATGATGGCTCACTCGGCGCCCAAGTACGGGTACGCCTCTTCAAATTCTAAACGTGGCGGACCCTACCGAAACTTCCTCCACCCTGCCCACTGATGGTATCTTACCACCAGCAGATTTATCGATTCGTCTCGATAATTTTGAAGGCCCGCTCGATCTCCTACTTTTTTTAATAAGAAAAAACGAAATCGATATTTACGATATACCGATTGAGAAGGTCACCCATCAGTTCCTCGACATTCTTCGCAATCAAGAAAAAGATAATCTCGAGTTGGCCGGTGAGTTCTTCGTGATGGCTGCGACGTTGATGTATATTAAAAGTCGCATGTTGCTCCCCGTGGAAAGTCGCCCCGACGAATTAGACACCACGCACGACCAAGGCAACGACCCACGCTGGGCCCTGGTGCAACAGCTCATTCAATATAAACGGGTCAAGGAAACTGCCGCCATCATTCGCCAACTCGCCGATGAACGCCAAGGCCTGCTGGCGCGCTATGTTTTACAGCCTCAAGGCGAAGATGCCGTGATTCGTCCCGTGGCCCCGGCCGATCGCATCGAACTCTGGAATACTTTTAATTTAGTCCTTCGTCGACTCGCTGAAAAAATTCAGCCGGGTAATCTCGCCTACGAAACCGTCACCGTATCGGACCGCATGGAGTATATCCTCAACCGTTTAAACACCGAAGCGAAGTTTAATTTTACTAGTTTATTACCTGAGCGTCCGACTATTGCCGTTCTTGTTGCTACTTTTCTGGCCTGCTTAGAACTTACACGATTAGGTTCACTGGAATTGGAACAGGAAGTGAACTTCCAAGATATTTTCTGCACCAAGCCCATAAAAAACTCGGCCGACATTTCTTCGCAGCCTTTGGCAGCTTCATCCGAATTTGATGAGCCCACGGGAGAATCGAATTAGGTTACGATTTGAAATTCTAAATTTTCCTCTTTAGTTATTCTCTATGGCGGGCAAACGAAAGAATCAGAATCACCTTCTCGGCCTAGGGTTGGATAATGCCGATAACCATAAGCGCATTACCAAGGGTGAAGGCTTCTCCTTGGTGGGCGGTTCTAATGAGACCCACGAGAGAATGACCGAAACGGTGATTAAAACCGTCGAAGACCTGCAACGGAAGGGTCGGACAATTCCAACAGCCGATCCTAAGGAAATTGCGGACCTTTTGCGTAAACATGAACGGGCGGATTAAGACGACAAAATCTCTTACTGACTGATTGACTCACCCCCATTCCAGCACTTGATAACACCCATCGACGATGAGCCTAGAGACACCCCCTCCACCACCTCCTCCACCACCTTCATCTGATGGTGATGCTAATTCAGCTCCTAAGCTGAAGTTAAATAAGCCTGCGGGAGCATTCGTCCCCCCACCTCCTCCCAGCGCAGGTTCGATTCCTCCACCTCCACCTGCTGCGGCTATTCCTCGCCCACCGGTGGTTGGAGCTGGCGCACCAAGAATCGCCCCCACCATTTCATCTGAACCCAGTGCAAGCGTTTCGACCTTAGAAGCTTCATTCGACGTTCTCGGCATGGTCGCTTCCACCGCTGCATTTGTCTTCTTATTATTAGAACTCTTCGTTAAAACTAAGGGATAATTTCTATGGCTTCCGAACTCATCGACAACCTCGACGCTACCACGTTCGAGTCTACTATTAAATCAGCAACCGTCCCGGTGCTGGTAGACTTCTGGGCCACCTGGTGTGGACCCTGTAAGCAATTAGGTCCCGTCTTAGACCAACTAGCCACCGAGATGTCGGGCTCGGGCAAAATCTGCAAAGTCGACGTAGATACTAACCAATCTTTAGCGGCCCAACTCGGCGTCACCTCCATCCCTGCCCTCTTTCTTTTTAAGAACGGTCAAGTGGTTGATAAAATCGTCGGTGCACGTCCTAAGGGCGACATCGCTGCCTTCATTAAGAAGCACGCGTAAGTCTGTTTAAAGTAAACATAAAGAAGCCCGAGATTTCTCGGGCTTCTTTGTTTATAAATCTTATTATCTCTTATTTAGATTCTAACGGGTGCTGATCGAGAATTTCTTTAGGGCTGTACTGACCACGAGCACCGATGGCTTTACGGACTTCAGCGACCTTAGTATCCATGACTGGTCCGCCTTGGTTACCCCAAGCTGAACGAACGTAAGAGATGATATTGGCAACTTGGGCATCTTTCAGACCCGCGCCGATGTTGGACATATTGCCGACGTACTTTTGACCCTTCACTTCGATTTCACCCGCTAAGCCAGCGAGGACGATTTTGATGACGCGGTCTTCACTACCCAAAGGCCAAGGGGATCCGGCTAAGGGCGGGAAAGCACCAGGGACGCCTAAACCCGTGGCTTGGTGACAAGCGGCACAATTTTGAATGTAAAGTTTTTCACCCTTAGCGAGATCAGGCTCAAAAACCATAGGACCAATGTTGGCGACTAATTTAGGTGCATCGAGATCGAATGTGCTCGCTGAAAATTCACCCGAATTACGGGTCAGATAAACACCGGCCCAGAAACCAAATCCACAAAAGATAAATACGATCACGATAGGCAGCATGGAAAAACCCTCAGCAGGTTCCTCTTTATCGCGGGCGAGGTGCGAGTGAATCTCTACGAGGCGACTATCGGAAAGATTACCCTGCTCACCAAAGGAGCGGTTGGGCTTATCGTTATTTTGAGAATGTTGTGACATGGGATTACTGTTTCAATTTCGCTTCAGGCGAATTGTAGTCGATGCGAAGGGATTTTAAATAGGCGACCAAGGCTTGCGCACGCTCGGTCGGTTGCGTGACTCTATTTTTGTCGACCGTGTATAAGAAATTGTAGGCAGGCATCGTGCTACCTGCGGCGGGTGAGCGCAAGTGGCCGTGGATTTCGTCATCGGACTTAGCACGGGCACCGTAGTTCGCGAGGTCAGGCCCATTACGATGATTACCTAAAAGTAGTTGGGTCTGGAGAACATAATCACGAGCCACGGTAGGACGTGGACCATAACCTTTAGCGATATCGCTACCTTGGCCAGCAGGACGCACTTGTTGGGTGTGGCAGGTGACGCAGCCTAATTCGAGATAAACTTGGCGACCTTGGATTGCTAAACCTGTTTCAGTTGCAGGATAAAGCGGGCCACCCTCTTCGGCGGGGGCACGTCCAAGAGTTCCTAATTGAACTTCACCGCTAATCAGCAAACCACCGAAGGAAGCTGCTAAGGTGAAGAAGATACCGGAGAGAATGAGATTAAAGTCCTTCATGTTCAGTGCAATTTAAGCGTGAGTGTTGTCGTGGGTGTTTCGCGCAGAAGCTGAGAGCATGACGAATGAGTTAATCGCAAATGCGATGTGACCCACCAACTGTAAGAGCACGAAGAAGATAACGGGGATGTAATAGTAACTCATGACTCCGCTATTAACCGTGGGGTAACCACAGATTAAAAGATGGAGAGCCAATCCAAGGCCGCCGAGGGCACAGGACCAGAAATGCAGGTGAACTAACTTGGCCGAGGGCCAAAAAGATCCAGTGATTCGAGGAAGAATATAATACGCGGCGCCAAAGAAGACCATCGATACAAAACCGTAATTGACGAGCTGTTGCTGGCCGACGGTGAAATCGGTAAAACGAACAACCGCATTCAGCGAGCGGGTTGAGAAAATAATATTTAATGCAGAAGAAACCACGAAGCTGACCATACCCACTAAGACGAAGCGGAGTGTGGTGTTATTCCAAGCACCCGCGAACCCGCGATTATAAGAAAGTGTTCCAAAAAAATTAATCGCTAAGATGATTACAGGAACCAACATCATGAGCGCAGTAGTCACGCCGACGGATTGAATCCAAACAGGGATTGGACCGCCGAGTAATGAAGCTGGAGCCGTCCAACCCGCAAAAAGGAAATAGGTCCAGAATCCAACGGTAGCCAAATAGTAAGCTGAGATGGTGCGACCCGACTCCTTAGAGATGAAATAATAAGTCGCAGAAATGGCCGATGATCCAATCCAGAGTAATTGAATATTTTGGATGAACCAACTATGGATGAGCGCCTGAAGCACTCCAGAAGTTGGATACCAGAGAACCAGTAACTGGGTGATGCCAAAGGCTACAGGGAAGACGAAAGACGCACCAATGATGTACCACTGTGACACGAATACGTGTCCGGTAGGACGACGAACAAACGCGACCGCAGGCCAAAGCGCAGCGAAGAGGAAACTTATAAATAATGCCGGAGCGACCTCCTTGGGCATTTCTAAAAGTGTGTAGCCGTTGAGATGACCGAGGAGAATGGCCCCGAGTCCAAAAGTCAGAGCGAGATTCCAACCCAACCAACCACAGACCGCCAACCA
Source organism: Opitutales bacterium (assembly GCA_040398065.1). Lineage (GTDB taxonomy): Bacteria > Verrucomicrobiota > Verrucomicrobiia > Opitutales > UBA953 > UBA953. The sequence goes on from JBBAUU010000068.1 coordinate 4,407, forward strand.
ACTGTCTTTAAACTCAAAGCGAGCCAGCGCTGACATGATCCATAAGTTCACACCGAAAATGGCGTTAGCAATCCAGCCATAGGTAAAGGCGTTTCGCTGAAGTATTTCTAAACGACCATAAGTGAACCACTCGCACCCAGCCAAGAAAGACGGCAGTTGTAGTTTAAGACTTACGATGAGTCCGAGAACGGATGAAATGATTAACCAACCTAACGCAGAAACAAAAAACAAACGGACGGGTAGAGTGCTACCTGAATCGCTTTTAGATGAATGTGATTGGCGGTGATAGTCCTGGCTCATCGTAGATTATAAAATTATTTAAGGCCTAATTCGGCGGTGGTCCAAGGCGTGTTACGTGAAGCATTGGCTTCGCGCACAGCTTTGACTTGTTCAACACTCACGGGGCCAGAATTGTTACCAAAACTCGCACGCACATAGGTGATCACATCAGAAATATCTTGGTCGGTCACACCAGCAACTGCAGGCATCATGCTATTGTAAGTTGTGCCGGCGACGGTGACCGGGCCCATTAATCCATGAAGAATAAACTTAATCGATAAAGTGGGATCACCATTCACAATCGGCGCTTCGGCTAAGGGAGGAAAAACAGGGGGAAGTCCTTTGCCCGTGGGTTGGTGACAAGCAACACAAGTGCGTGAGTAGACTGCTAAGCCGCGCTTGAGTGTTTCTTCATCAGCGACTTTGGGTGCATCCGCTTTAAGGGTAACCGGCTGAGGTGCCGAAGGGCCAGGTGCAGAGTAACTGCGCATTTTATTTACTAAGTCGGGATCAGCCGCCATGAGCGACATCGCTGTTTCGACCGGCACGCGATAAGTTCCGTCGCTGTTTAAACCCGGGGTAGAAATTAATCCTTTGGCTTTTGATTCAATATCGGCGCGCAGTGCTTTTTCGGCGATGCGGCGCTCAACGTCAGAATTTGTCTTCGGACTGAAGGCAACATACGCGTAGGCGATGGCGAAGATTGCGACAAAAACGAATGCTAAAATGCCTAACCAAGAAGCAACTTGGCCAGGAATTAAAGGGCGATCTCCATTAGAAGAATTATCACTCATGGTAATTGATAGACTCGAGAATACGAGGGTCGTGGACGGGGATAGTTTCTGCCTGGGTGGAGGCACGTAAAAATAATCCGATGACTAAGCAGCCGAAACCAGCAATCGCGAGCAGGTCTAGGGCGAGATAGCCACTGATGAAGGGCGATACGGTAAAACCTTCCGGAGCCGTTTTATCGACGATTTGACGTGGTACGGCGTTGAACCAGAGATCCACAATACCACCCGCAAAAATAATGTAGGCGATAGTCAGTAATCGCCCGGCGATAATTTTTGAACGATAGAATAATAGTGAGAGGAATGGTAAGAAGAAGAATCCGAAAATGAGGTACATCGAAACGCCCCACCAATCGCTCTTTAAACCAGTGACTGGATTAAATTCACGCAAGTTATACCAGAAAGTTTCTTCAGGAATATTTGCATTATAAATAATAAAGTACTGAGAGAAGCTGATGTACGCCCAGAATACTGTGAAGGCCAGCATCAGACAGCCGAGGACGTGGCGGTGGGCCTGATTAAGAAGTCCATCCAGCCAACCGCCGTTGGAAAGTCGATAGGTCACAATCACGGTAGCAGCTAAGGCTAGGCGAATCGATAGGGAGAAAAACCATACTCCATACATCGTCGAGAACCAGTGATAGGAAAGTGCCATCAAACAGTCGAACGCGAGCAACGTGAGTAATACAGCGCTCACCGGAATACCTAGGGCAGAAATAGCGTGCAACGTGTGGGTATGCTGTGCGGTGCGCTCTTTATCTTGTTTGTAAGACCAGTGACGTAGAGCCCATGAGATCGCCCAGAATAATACGATGTAAGCAACGATACGGATGAGGAAAAAGTTTTCGTTTAGAAACCAACTTTTTGCCTGAAGAATGGGGTCGTGCCCTACTTCATGTCCGCTGGGTAAAATATGCGAAGCGTCTGTCCACTCCCAGAGAATGTGACGAAACTCTGGAATGAAAGCTAAAGGGGCGATACCTAATAAGAGGACAATCGGCAAAGCGCTTATCATGAACTCCCAAGAGCGACGAATAATCGGAGCCCAACCCGCGTCAAACACACGCGTGATCATGATCAACATGAGCATACCGATTAAGGTAGAGACCCAAAATAAAGAACCGACTAAAACAGAGAGTGCGGGACGGTGATTATGTTCACCTAAGCCCAGGAAGGCGAATGACCATACCGCAACCAAGGCAACAAAGCCGATGGCAACAAAGGTTGTCCAATGTGAAGATAAACGTGAAGAAGATGCGCTCATAGCGAATTATTTGGCGGTGGCCTTGATGGAGGCGGGGGTGATTTCTGGTGGGCTGAACTGAGAAAGTTGCAGGGCGCGCAAGTAAGCGACGACCGCCCAACGTTCTTCAGGTGAAAGTTTATCGCCGTAGGGCATCATCGTATTTTTACCATTCGCGATGACGTCATAAATTTGGCCTTGGGGATAAGCGCGGTAAGTAGCCGTTTGTAAATTAGCAATCGTGTTGATGGCGATGTCCCCTTCGATCGCCGAACGCACTTTCATAATACCGTTACCATCGGCCGCATCGCCGTGACAGACGGCACAATAAATTTGGTATTTGGCCCGACCTAATTCCAGAACTTTACTATCAATGGTGTAAGGTTGTAATTCGCCCGACGATAGAAAGGTGAGACTCTTTGCCGGGAAGTCTAAGAGGAAGTTACCCTTCTCATCTTTTCCAGTAACGAATGCAGCATTGAGTGATTCAGCCCGACGATATTCAGCGGAAAAAACTTTGGTCGGTTCGAGACCAGTACCACGAGCAACAGATCCAGCCACAGGCGGGCGAGCGTCGCGTCCATCAGCGAAGAAAGTGTTTTCACCCTGAGCTTTGTACTTCGGCTGATAGTCCATATCATCGAAAACATAAATCGGAGTTCGCTTGGAGGTCTTGCCCTGGAAACCCAGGAAGCCGATCACAGCAACAACAACGATAGCGAGAAATGTAAGGTAGCGGCTCATGGTGGATTAGTCGCGAATAACGGTGATTTCTTGACCCCCCAAAGAGAGTAAGAAGTTACGGGATTCATCTAAATGGAATTTGGAATCACGTGCTTCCAAAACAATCATGAAGGAGTCATCCGACGTGCGCGCGAATTGCGGAAGATCGAATAACGGATGATGATGCTGCGGAAGACGATTTAAAATGAACTGTCCGAAGAAGGTACCAAAGGCCGCGAAGAGAATCGTGCACTCGTACATGACTGGGAACGGGAAGATAGGGCTCCATAATGGCTTACCACCGACAATCAGCGGGTAGTCATACGAATTCATATACCAGGTAAGTAAACAGCCGGTGATGAAACCAGTTACACCCCCTAATAAAGTCAGACGAGGTATTTTCGATCGTGGCATACCCATGGCCTTATCCAGGCCGTGAATCGGATAAGCCGAATGCACGTCCCAATATTTCCAACCGGCATCGCGTACTTTTTCGGCAGCGTGATAGACGTCAGCAGGCTTGCGGAAGGTGCAAGCGACACCGTGGATACTTTCATTGCGTTCATTCATGGTTCGTGACGTCAA
>JBBAUU010000069.1:0-7963 GCA_040398065.1 Opitutales bacterium
CACCGATTTAAAAAATCGTATCAATCAGCGCACCGACCTCATGCTGAAAACGGGCCTCATCGAAGAATCGGAGAAACTTCTAAAACTAAATTTAAATCCCGAACTCCCCTCGGCCCGTGCGGTCGGTTACCGCGCGACTATGGATTGGATTCAGTCTGGCCGCCAAGTCGCCCTAGACGGCCTCCGGGAGCGAATTAACCTCGATACCTGGGCTTTGGTCAGAAAACAGCGTAAATGGTTCAATCGGCTGGGTCTGACCACCGATACCAAAAATGCCCAAAAATAGGGCTTTTTTGAGTTTCCGAATCGGCTAGGTTAAAATAAATAGGGAAAACCCCCTTAATTCGTGCCTCCATCCTTGCCCTCTATGTAATTTCAGTATAAATCACAGGCCTTAACCCAACCCTCACCTCCTATGCCACTCAAAGTCGGCCTCCCCCTCCCAGAAATTACCCTCAAACAAAAGACCGATGCTGGCCTCCAAGATGTCAGCCTCCGTCGTAATGTTGGAAAAGGTAAAACTATCATCCTCTTCGTCCCTCTCGCTTTCACCGGCACTTGCACCGACGAACTTTGCAAAGTGACTGGCCTGCTCGATGAGTACAAGAAACTCGGCGCTGACGTGATCGCTATCTCCGTTGACAGCCCCTTCGCTCAAGAAGCATGGGCAAAACAAGCGAATATCGGCGTTACCCTCGTTTCCGACTTCAACCGCGTCGCCCTCAAAGCTTTCAAAGTGAAGGATACCAAAGCTATTCCTGAAAAGACTGGCCTCTTAAACGTAGCTAAACGCTCTGTTTTCGTAGCCGATAAGAATGGCAATGTAATCCACTCCGAAGTGAAGCGTGATCCTGCGACCATGCCAAACTTCGCTAAGATTAAAAAAGCCGTCGAAGCTTAATTTCACACAGTCTTCGACTTTGAAGGCGGTCGGGCTTGCCCCGGCCGCCTTCTTTGCTTTTTGCTATCTGCTTTAATTCTCCATGGCTAACCACGACCCCTTCAAAGCTCTCCGACCTTTCTCCGCCGCTGGCAAGTCGGGCTCCATCTATTCTCTCCCTGCACTCGAACAAGCAGGCCTCGGAAAAATTTCCCGCCTGCCGGTTTCCATCCGACTGGTCCTCGAATCAGTCCTGCGTAATTGCGATGGCATCGCTGTCACGGAAAACGACGTCCGCACGCTCGCTCATTGGAATGCAACGAAACCAGTCGACACCGAAATTCCTTTCGTCGTCGCTCGCATCGTCCTCCAAGACTTCACCGGCGTTCCTCTCTTAGTCGACCTCGCCGCTATGCGCGAAGCGGTGGCACGACTCGGTAAAGACAGCGCCGTCATCGAACCTCTCGTCCCCGTCGATCTCGTGGTCGACCACTCAGTCCAAGTCGACCGCGCCGGCACCGCAAATTCTTTCCTCGAAAATCTCCGCCAAGAATTCAGCCGCAATACCGAGCGTTACGAATTCCTTAAATGGGGCATGCAAGCCTTCAAAACTTTCGGCGTCGTTCCTCCCGCCATCGGTATCGTCCACCAAGTGAATTTAGAATACCTCGCGAAACTTGTTTTTGAAAAGAACGGCGTATTTTATCCCGACACTCTTGTAGGTACCGACTCTCACACGACCATGATTAACGGTATCGGCGTCGTGGGTTGGGGCGTAGGCGGTATCGAAGCCGAAGCCGGCATGCTCGGTCAGCCCGTCTACTTCCAAACGCCCGAAGTCATTGGCGTTCATTTAAAAGGCAGCCTCCGTGAAGGCGTCACCGCGACCGACCTCACCCTGCGCCTCACCGAAATCCTCCGTAAAGCCAAAGTGGTCGGTAAATTCGTTGAGTTCTTCGGCGAAGGTACCGAAGCCCTCTCTCTCGCCGACCGCGCCACGATCGCGAACATGGCGCCTGAATACGGTGCGACGATGGGCTTCTTCCCGATCGACGACAAATCTCTCGAGTACCTCCGTCAAACGGGTCGCGATGAATCCCACGTTTCCTTCGTTCGCGAATATTACAAAGCTCAAGGGCTCTTCGGCATTCCGAAAGCGGGCAGCATCGATTACACTCAGACAATCGACCTCGATATCAGCACGGTCGTTCCTTGCGTGTCCGGACCCAAGCGCCCGCAGGATCGTATCGACCTCCCGAATATCAAAGAGAGTTTCAACACACTCTTCACCACTCCCAAAGCGAAAAATGGTTTCGAAAAAACCGCAGCTGATCGCTCCGCATCCGCACCCGTCGGAAATTCTGGCCGCAAATTAAGCCACGCCTCCGTCGTCATCGCCGCCATCACTTCCTGTACCAATACTTCGAATCCATCAGTGATGGTTGCTGCTGGACTGGTTGCGAAAAAGGCCGTCGAGAAAGGCTTATCAGTTAATCCCGATGTGAAATGCTCACTCGCCCCAGGCTCACGCGTGGTCACGGATTACTTAAACGAAACCAAACTCACTCCTTACCTCGATCAACTGGGTTTCAATCTCGTAGGTTATGGTTGCACGACCTGTATCGGAAATTCCGGACCGCTCGATGCTGATATCGAAAATGCAATCAAACAGGCTGACCTCGTAACGGCCTCAGTGCTCTCCGGTAATCGTAACTTCGAAGCCCGCGTTCACGGCGCCGTCAAAGCTAACTTCCTGATGTCTCCTCCCCTCGTCGTGGCCTTCGCACTCGCAGGACGTGTAGACATCGATCTCGATCACGAACCTCTCGGCACGGGCAAAGATGGTAAGCCTGTTTTCCTCAAAGATATTTGGCCCTCACAATCCGAAATCGCCGAGCACGTCGCTCGCGGTCTCAAGCCCGAGATGTTCAAATCGAAATACGCCGCTGAATCTCTCGCCAACGCCACCGCCGAATGGAAAGGCGTTCAAGGCGGCACAGGCGCTCGCTTCAGCTGGAAAGAATCATCCACCTACATTCAAGAGCCTCCTTTCTTCAAGGGCTTCTCGATGACGCCTCCTCCCGTACCTTCCCTCAAGAAGCTGCGTCCGATGGCCATCCTCGGTGACTCGGTCACGACCGACCACATTTCGCCCGCCGGTTCCTTCAAAGAAGAAACTCCTGCCGGAAAATTCTTAATCGCCGCCGGAGTGAACAAAAAAGATTTCAATTCCTACGGTTCACGTCGCGGTAACGATCGCATCATGACCCGTGGTACCTTCGCTAACACCCAAGTGAAGAACTTGATGGCCGACGGCAAAGAAGGCGGCTTCACCAAAGTTCAACCCGAAGGAAAAATCGAAGCAATCTATGATGCTTGTCAGACTTACGCTCAACGCGGCGAAGGTCTCATCGTCTTCGGTGGTGTTGACTACGGTATGGGTTCATCACGCGACTGGGCTGCTAAAGGCACCGCCCTTCTCGGAATCAAAGCCGTCGTCGCTCAAAGCTTCGAACGCATCCACCGCTCCAACTTAATTGGTATGGGCGTGCTTCCTCTCGAATTCATCGACGGAAAAAATGCCGCCTCATTTAATCTAAATGGAACTGAGACGTTTGACCTCGAAGGCGTGACCGATCCCGTGAAACCACGCCAATCTGTCACCCTCGTCGTTCATCGCGCCAATGGCAGCGTTGACCGCGTTCCGCTCGTGGCTCGTATCGATACCGCCATCGAAGGTGAATACTACCGTCACGGTGGCATTCTCCCCTACGTACTCCGTCAGATTCTTAAGTGATCTAATCACAAAATCCTAAATCAGGGCGGCCAAAACCGCCCTTTTTTATGGCCTTATTGAATGTGACTTGTGCCATCGGTTACACTTGATACAAATCGACCTATGGAAATTGGCATCATCAACGGACCTAACCTTGACCGACTCGGAAAACGCGAGCCGGAGGTATACGGCACGCAAACTTTGGGCGACCTCGAAAAGCTCATCGCCGCCCACGCCAAAAAAGCCGGCGCTAAAACTCGTTTCTTTCAATCCAACCACGAAGGTAAAATTATCGATACCATCGCAAAGTGGGCAGACGACGGTGTAAAATTTCTGGTCATCAATCCAGGAGGTCACACCCACGTCAGCGTTGCACTGCGCGATAGCATCGCCAGCAGTGGTCTCACCGCCGTCGAAGTTCACATCTCCAATATTTATAAGCGCGAAGAGTTTCGTCATAAATCCGTCACCGCCTCCGCCTGCGTGGGTGTGATTACGGGTCTCGGATTCGAAGGCTACCTGCTCGCGATTGATTACCTTGCGTCAAAGAAGGTTAAGAAGTCGCCGACTAAGTCTAAGAAGAAAAAGTAAGGTTAGGCCGACACCGCAAAGCGATTGAGATCACAGTCGCTCCGTAGTTTGCCGCCATTCACTAAGTACTCAGCCATCTCATGCGCTAATGTCGGCGCCCAGAGCGTCCCACGTGGCCCTAATCCATTGAATAGATGCAACTGCTTATGCTTAGGATGCGTGCCCATGAACGGATGGTTATCGCTCGTGCACGGACGAACGCCAGCGACGTGGCCAGTGACGTCTACACTCACTTCGATATTAAAATAGTCCTTAAATCTTTTCGTAAATTTCTCCGACTGCACGGGGGTCGGCGTTTCATTCATCTCATGCCAATCCCAATTCGTCCCCGATCTCCATTGTCCATTCCCCAACGGCAACGCCCAACCTTGTCGGTTTAAAACAACGGATGAATCAGGCGCATCCGATTTAAAATTAATGGCTTCACCTTTAACTGGCTGCCAAGGCAGAGTCTTAAAAGGTCCTTCGAGCGCTGAACGATATCCATCGCAGAAAATAATTCCTCGGGCTTTTACATCGAGCCACTGCACACCATCGCCTTCGTAATTTAAATCCGCATGTTTAAATTCAGTTCTGCGGATGGAGTCCGACTTCGTTAATTCCGCATACGCAGCTTCCATCAGCTGAGGTAAGTCCACCCACGCACCATGCATTAACGCGCCGCCTTCCTTGTCATTCCATACCGGCGATACCTGACCCGGCTCTGCAGTCATCTTTTCAATAAACTCAGCGCAGGACTTGCACTCCGCACGCTTCAGACCCTTCCCTCTCTGTTCCGCGTCCACAAACATTCGGTAGACCTTAATCGGACGGAAAACCCCACGAGCGGTCAGATCCTTTTGGGCGAATTTAAAAAGCTCAGGATATTCGGGTGTGAGTGTGAAGCGCTGACCCGTCAGCGGAGTCATGAGTCCCGCGGCGACTTTTGAAGCCGAGTTCTTCCAGCCATTATCGACGACCAGGACTCTCTTACCACGTTGAATGAGTGAGCTAGCCAGCAAACTGCCGGCTAGGCCCTGTCCAACGATGATAAAGTCTACCTCCATGCAGGTAGAGAGGTCAGACAATTCGAAAGGTCAAACCCTGCTCACAAAAGACTCTTATTTATCCATCAACTTCAAGCGGCACTCTTCTGACTTAGGATCTAAAGCCATCGCCGTGAAAGTCTGCATCGCACCAGGTTGAAATGGAAGATTGGTCCAGATTTCTTGTTTTTCGACCACGGCACCATCAGCGCCTAAAAACTCATAGCTCACTTTGATACTCTGAGCGAGGTAGGAAGTGCTACGGAGGTCGAACTGGAATTGGTTGAAGCCATTGTTCGATTTAGATTTACGCATCGCGGTCACTTCGACCTTACGAGCGATTCGGCTATCGTTGATCAAGGCCTTAAAAGAACCATCAGCTTGGCTCGTGTAAAAATTGACTGCGTCGGGAGGCGTGACCGCACGCTCAATTTTGTCGCCCACCTTCAGCACTTCGGTGCAACCAACCAAAAAACTCATCAAAGCTACCAATGTAAGATTTCTCATAGGAATACTTAATAAACTATCCCTTTCCCCCACCCTTACAAGCCTGTTTGAGTATTTTGCCTCTCCCCATGTCCCCATGTCACCGTGCCCCCTCGCGAGTTTCACTCGCGCTCCCATGTCCCCATGTCACCGTGTCCTCTCGCGTGCAGCGCACGCGTCCCTTGTCCCCGTGTCACCTTGCCAACATGTCCCCTCAATATGTATCTCCCCATGTCACCATGTCACCTTGCCCACTTGTCCCCTCGCGTGCATCGCACGCGCTCCCTTGTCCCCATGTCACCTTGCCCACTTGTCCCCTCAACTAGATGTGCCCCCTCGCGTGCTCCGCACGGCGCCCCATCTAGCGACCAAATCCAATCCTCTTTTTTCGTTTTGCGGATTCATTAGATGCCAGCTTTCTAATGGCATTAACAATGGACACAATCTGCTGATCATGGCCATCAACTCGATTACCTAAATAAGATAACTCTTCATCCAGTTTCTTAAATTTTTGTGATGTTTGTCGTAGAAGAATAAAAGCCCTAACCACGTCCACGCTCATTTGCACTGCACGCTCTGAGTTTAAAATACTCGCAGCTTGAATTACTCCATACTCAGTAAATGCCCATGGAGCCTTGCGTAAACCACCGTGCGAACTTGAAGTCGCAATTTGCGACTTCAAGTTTTGAGTAGTTAAATTTATTTGTAATTTTTTCCATTCAGCAGGTGAAAGCTTAAAAGCAAAGTCATTTGGAAATCTGGAAATATTACGCTTCACCTGTTCATTAAGTCGCTTCACCGGCACATCATATAAAAAAGCCAGATCAGATGATAAAATAACGCGGTGCCCGCGAATCGTATAGATGCATTTTCCGATTTCATAAATATCGTCAGACATCTCCATAGATTCACTCAATTAATCTCCCCCTCAACCCCACACCCCTAAGCCATTTACCCCATGTCTCGGGTAGGGGCGCGACTGCGTCGCGTCCTGTATCTTTGCCTCTCCCCATGTCCCCATGTCCCCTTGTCCCCTTGTCCCCTAAACTAGATTTGCCTCTCCCCGTGCCAACTTGCCCACTTGCCCACGTGTCCCCTCGCGAGTCTCACTCGCGCTCCCTTGTCCCCATGTCACCTTATCCCCTCGCGTGCATCGCACGCGTCCCCTTGTCACCTTGCCCACATGTCCCCTCAACTTAATTTGCCTCTCCCCTCACCAACGTGCCAACGTGCTAACTTGTCCCCTGAACTTGTTCCTTGCCCACTCGCATCAAAACCGCACATTCAAATGTAAGGAATGGAAATATCCGTTCGACGCAGGTCTGGTTCGCCAGCCTGCGTTTCTTTTTTTATAAAAATCGTAGTGCTGAGCTGACCAGGCAAGTGTGCCTTGCCGGCACAATCAGTGGACAAATACATTCATCAAAAGCCCGATTACTAGATTCAGGCCTAAGCACTTTTACGCCAATAGGCCTCGCACACATATCCGCTAATTGGAGTCCACCAATATTTCCTGACTTCTTTGCAAAAACGGGAGTCCAATGATTTCGCTGCTCAATTAATAACTGTGCCACCTGTTGATCTTCGACCCGACCACGCGATTCAATAATTACAGCTCTGGGTATATTTGACGGCCCTAAATTAACTCTTAAATAGTTAAGTAACTCCATCAAACATTGAGCATAACTTAATGTGTTATCTGAATTTATGCGCTTGTCCCAAACAAGACCAAAAACCTTTGCACCTGAATCCCGCACCCAAGTACTTAAGTCGTCCAAAAAATCTTTTCTAATCAGCGGGTTAATTAAAAATTTAAACGGACCCTCCGGACGTCGTATCTCACGCTCATGGAGAACAATAACATCATGTCCGAAATATTTAATTTTAAGATGAGCAAGCTTAGGTAAAAAGTTCTCCGCATAAGACTTTGAATTAAAAACGCAGGCCACCAAAACCAATATTGGGTACTCTGCATTACTAGCCATGGGCGAATGATCGCCACTTTCATCAATGTAAATTAATTCCATAGATAATAAATCGCCCAAAACCCAACCCCCTCAACCCCACACCCCTAAGCCATTTACCTCAGGTATTTTGCCTCTCCCCTTAGGTAGGGGCGCGACCACGTCGCGTCCTAACACAACCCCTTGTCACCGTGTCACCTTGCCAACTTATCCCCTCGCAGGCCCGACTTGCGCACGATGC
>JBBAUU010000070.1:0-7942 GCA_040398065.1 Opitutales bacterium
CACCCAACTCACGGACGCCAAAATGGGTAACTCTTCCGAGCCCGATTGTTGGGTCAGTAAGAATTAATTCGAACGCTGGCGGAGTCGGTCAATCGCCACGGCAGTCACGATAATCGCACCGGTGATGATGCGCGTCGTGCTTTCGCTGATTCCGTTAAGCGTACAGCCCGTACGAATCACGGTGATAATGAGTGCGCCGATGAGTGAGCCGAAAATTGAGCCGATACCACCGTTGAGGCTGGCACCACCAATGACAACGGCTGCAATGATATCGAGCTCGTAGCCCGTTGCACCGGTGGGGTCACCTTGACCTTGGTAAGAGACGAGCATGAGGCCGGAGAGGGCAGCGAAGGCTCCGCCAATCATGTAGACAAAAAGTTTGGTACGATCGACAGCGACACCGCAAAGGCGTGCGGTGTTTTCATTGGAACCCACGGCGAATACATGGCGTCCGAATACCGTGAAACGTAAAACTCCTGTCGCGATGAGAGCTAAGACGATCATTAACCAACCCCCTGGAGGGATGATTAAGAATTTCATATCATCGGGCAGGCTGTTGAGCCAGAACCTCAACCAGTTGGCGTCTTGGGCGTTAATCGGTTGTGAGTTGGCTAAGGCTAAGGCCAGTCCGCGAAGAATGAGCAACGTTCCGAGGGTGGTAATGAAAGGAATTAATTTGGCGCGAACGACGAGGAGTCCGATGAATAAGCCAATGAGCAGTCCGCTGATTAAAGTGACGCTCACTGTAACGAGAGGATTCGCTCCGGAGACTGCTAATTTAGCACCCACGACGGAGCAGAGGGCGATGGCTGAACCAATCGACAAATCAATGCCGGCGGAGATGATAATAAAAGTCATACCAATCGCCGCGATACCGATTACGACGGTTTGTTGAACGATGGATTCGATACCTTCGGCGGAACCAATCGCACGATTACCGAGGCTGAAAAATAAACCCCAGATAGCGACGAGTGCAATGAATGTCCCGAGCGAGTTGAGTAGTTTTTTTGTAGAGGTGGTATTGCTCATAAATTTATTATTAATTTCCGGTCGCGGCGCGCATGAGTTTTTCAGAATTCGTTTCGGCGACGGGGACGGCTTCACTTAATTCACCGCGACAGACGGTAGCGATGCGATCGCACACGCCGAGAAGTTCAGGTAAGTAACTGCTGACCATTAAAACAGCTTTCGGATTTTTGGGATCCGTGACGAGGCGGTTAATGACTTCGTAAATTTTAGCTTTGGCTGCGATATCGATACCGCGCGTTGGCTCGTCGAGTAAGAGAATGTCGCACTCGGCTTCGAGTAAGCGAGCGATGGCGGCTTTTTGTTGATTGCCGCCAGAAAGATTTCCAATCGGTTGGTCGGGTCCTTGGCAGCGAATACCAAAATCTGAAATCCAACGCGCAGTATGTTGGCTTCGCTGGCTGGGTGAGATGAAGCCGACTTTACCTAATTTAGATAGGGCAGGGAGGCAGACGTTGTCGCCGATGCTTAAATCGAGTGCGAGGCCTTCCTCTTTGCGGTTCTCACTGACAAATCCTAAATGGGCCTGCCAATTACTGCGAGGGTCGGAAGTTTTTTGGGTACCGTTAACCAAAACATTTTTTCCTTCAATGGTATCGAGACCGAAGATTGCTCGGAGAAATTCTGTACGGCCGGCTCCCACTAATCCACAGAGTCCAACCACTTCACCGCGACGTAAGGTAAGTTTACCGCTACCAGGAATGGTTGCTTCTAATAAAACTGGTCCGATGTTTCGTTGGCTACGCGGATAAAGATCTTTGACTTCGCGACCGACCATTTCGGCGACGATTTTTGCATCATCGATCGATTTCGTTTCGTAGACGGCCACGGATGCGCCATCGCGGAGAATGGTGAGTCGACTGGTTAAGCGTCGCACCTCCTCGAGGAAGTGTGAAATATAAATAATACTCAGTCCGCGTTTCGCTAGGGTATCAATTAAGTCGAACAAGCGCTCGACATCGGCCTGTGCTAATGAGCTCGTTGGCTCATCAAAGACGATGATTTTACAGCCCATGGAAAGCGCGCGTGCGATTTCCACAATCTGTTGTTGGCTCACGGATAATTCGCCGGCGGGTTCGTTTACATCGATGTTACCATGACCCAAGCTCGCTAAGGTTTTATTCGCTTCGGCACGCATTTTCGCGTGATCGATGAGCAGTCCATTGCGTGGTTCGATTCCGAGGAAGATATTTTCGGCAACGCTCAGGTGAGGAGCGATGGAAAGCTCTTGGTAAATCATGCCCACACCGCGGCGACGAGCTTCGGATGGATTAGCGGGCGCGTAAGGTTTTCCATCGACCCACATTTCTCCGCTGTCGGGCTGGTAAGCACCGGACAGAATTTTCATCAAGGTACTTTTACCTGCGCCGTTTTCACCGACGAGGGCGTGGACTTCGCCGGCCGAGAGTTTTAAGGAAACACCAGCCAAGGCCACTTGCGCGCCGAAGGCTTTTTTAATGCCCCGCATTTCGAGGCGAATGGAATTACCGCTATCCAAGATTAGTCGTTACCGAGTTGTGGTTTAATGACGGCCTGAATTTCAGGAGTGTCTACATTCTCGTTGGTGACGAAGGAGACTCCGGTATCGATATTCTTCTCGACGGATTTTCCGGCAATCTTGTCAGCCGCAGCTTTAACGGTGAGGTAGCCCATGCGATAAGGATCCTGAGAAACGATGGCGCTTAACTCGCCTTGTTTGAGTGACTTGATTAACGAAGCAGTCGGGTCGAATCCTACGAACTTAACTTTACCCGCGAGTTTGCTTTGTTTGAGGGCGGTGAGCATTCCGTAGGTGGTGCTTTGGTTGGAGCAGAAAATGCCATCAGGAGCTTGGTCGCCTGAAAAACGAAGGAGGAGAGCTTTAGATTTATCAACAGCCATGGCGACGGTCGCGCCGGCGTATTGTTCGTCGCTGATTACTTTGATATCAGGAAACGCTTTGATACCAGCGGCGAAGCCTTCTTCACGGGCTTCGGTGGAGCTGGAACCTGGATTGTAGCGTAACATGAGAACGCGGCCTTTACCGCCAAGGATTTTGGCGAGTCCTTCCGCGCCACGTTTTCCGGCAGCGTAATTGTCAGTGCCGACGTAACTAATGCTCACGCCTTCGGCTTTGCTTAAAGGAGAGTCGAAAATAATAACAGGGATATTGGCCTTAGTTGCTTTTTCGGCTTTTTCGCGAAGCGCTACACCGTCGAGTGGAGCGAGACACAGAACATCGACCTTACGGATAATCATGGAGTCAACCATACCCATTTGTTGGCGACGATCGTCTTCGCGCTCGGGTGCTGACCAAAGAACTTGTACGCCTAGGTCTTCACCGGCTTTTAGGGCGCCGGATTCAACGGACTTCCAGAAGACGTGAGCAGAGCCTTTAGGAATGAGGGCGATCACAGGCTTCGCTTTTTCTTCAGCCACCGAGGAAAGGGTGATGCTGAAAAGACTGAGGAGGAGGATGAGGTAACGCATGAGGGTAAAAATTATTCGGCCGCCGTAAAGGGCGAGGGGGTGATTGATTCAGTTGGGCGAGGGAACAGTTCCAAGTCTAAAAGTACGGAGTAAGGAACAACACTTCCGACAGGATATTTCTCTTGGAGTTCCGCACTGACTAAAACGACGAGTGAATCAGAATCTTTTTCCCGGGCCACATTCAGGAAGTACCATTTAGGTGAGTTGCGGCGAATAGAGAGTTCGCGGTCACCGACGCGATAGCGAACGACCAGCGGACGATTTCCAGTAATCGTGTGGGTGGTGACTTTATATTCTTCGCGAGCTAAAAAGACAGCGCGCCGGATTTGGGTCGATTGAATTTCTTGGCTCGCTAAAAACTTAGAACCCCAGGCTAGAAAGACACTGTCACCATTGATTCGGGTGCTCACCAATAAGCTGGTGGTGGCGGTATTTTTATCGAGATTGGCGCATTCGGGAATGGTGAATTCACCGCTTTCATTAACCGGAATAAGTTTTGCCTCCGTGCTTAAAATCCAGGCCGCTAATTCGGATCCCGGGCCACTATTAAATTCACTCCACACTTTTTTTCGGTTGTTGGGGTTGGTCCAAATCTGAAAGCGATTTTCTAGGTCGCGTAATTTACCAGCAAAGGCGCGTAAATTATTTCCCCACGAGCGACGAATTTTAGCATCTTCGGCTACTGGCCCGCCTTTGGATTCATTTTCTTGAGCAACTCTAGTCGCTTCTCGAGCAGCGTATTCTACACGTTCGATGCTAGCCCTAACTTCATTCAGTTTAAGATTTTTTATTTCCGTTTGTAGGGCGGTCGACTCGGTAATGGTAGTTTCGAGAGGGAATGAACTAATTAAATCGGATTTGATTTTTTCGAGTGCAGCAATGTCGGCGACGGGTGCTAAAATCGTTTCAAGAACGGCTGCTTGGTCGATGATTTTTTGGGATACTTCTGCGGGAGCCTCACTCGGTAATAAATACAGTTTAATTTCGGAGTCTGGCTTAATGCCCCAACGTTTAAGCATCTCGTTTAACGGTTTTAAATCGACCTTTCCGTTGACGGAGTAACCCGTGCTGGCGGGAATTTTTAGGCGGGCATTTAAGGTAGGTTGAATGGACTGACCGCCCGTCGGTTTAGCGAAAACCGCATTTTGACTTTCCGTACGAAGTTCTTGGAAGCGCTGCGTTTCATTCGAAAAGCGGCGCATGGAGTCCGGCAACTTAGGATCATCTTTAATAAACTGGCTGACGACTTTACCGACTAGCGATCCACCGATATCGGTGAAAATTCCGAACGACACGGTAGCTAAGAGTGTGAGAACGAAAATGGTTCCTACGATAATTTTATTTCTCTTATTGATCTGCTTTAAATTATTTTCGTGCTCGGCCAGAATGGCGGTAGCTTGTGTTTGATTAATTTGGTCGACCGTGGCGGCGTCAGCTAAGCCGTACATCATGAGTTTTCGACGGTCATCGGGGTTGAGGCGATTGGCCTCGAGAGCGATTTCCTCTTCGTTGGCTTCGAGTCTTTTACTTAACTTTATTTTAGCAGCAAAGGTGAAGAACTGTGATGCGGGCAACCACTCGGTCGCGCCTTCGGGCATACAGGGTGTGTCGGTTACAACTGTTCCCAGGTTGATAAGTTCTTGAACTTCAGCCTCGGTGTGAGGGCCGCGAACTTCGTTGTCGATGTAGAGTGTAAATTGACGCATAAGGTGCGTAGATGCTTAAAAAATAAGGTCTAGCCAAGGTTGGCGGTGGGGTACGCTTAGGCAAGCCGATTGGCGACGCTTCGTCTTTGCAAATTCGCTCATAACCCTCTATGACTTTTGACCATGGCCAATCAAGGCATGAACCAATCTCAAAAACAGGTGCAGGGTCTTATTTTGACCCCGCAACTGCGTCAGTCTTTGAGAATTTTACAAGTGCCTGCGGCTGAATTATTGAGCGAAATTTCTGATGAATTAGCGGCGAATCCTTTAATTGAAGAAGTGGAGCCCGCGGGAACCGAATCAGCTCCATCGGCCAACGAGGCAGATGCTGAGGATGATGCACCGCGTGAACTTAAATTGGGTGATGACGATTTTGACGCTTTACGACGGATGAAGGATGATTGGGATGAAAGTTATTACGAAGAGATGCGTTCGCAGGGCTACTCGCAGGAAGACGAAGAGCGTCGCCAACATATGTTCGAATCAGCCACGGCTGAATCATCTCTCTCCGAGCACCTCGCTGAACAAGCGCGTACCGCCTCGGATGACCCTGAAATTCAAGAGGCACTTAAACTTTTAATTCAGTCGCTCGATGATCGTGGATTCCTGGATGAGGATCTCTCGAACATCGCCCTGCGCTCCGGTCAAAGCTACGAAGCCGTAGTCGCCGCACATACTTTGTTATTAGGTTTTGATCCGATTGGAATTGGTGCCCGCGACCTGCGTGAATGTTTCTTGGCGCAACTCCGTCACCGCCGTCGCGGTCTCTCTTATGCGGCTAAACTCGTGGCGGATTGTTGGGAGCCTTTGATGGCGCGTCGACTCGAGGAATGTGGACGTCTTTTAAACTTAGAGCCCGATCAAGTGCGCGAGGGATTAGAAGAATTAGGTAAATTGGAAACCGTACCGGCTCGACGTTTTCAGAAAGATGAAAACCGCGTGATTACGCCCGATGCCATGGTCGAAAAAGATGATGACGGAAAATGGAAAATTACTTTAGACGATCGCCACGTGCCTAAATTGCGCTTGGTGCCTGCCTATAAAGATATGTTAGCTGGTAATTCGCTAAGCGAAAAAGAGCGTAATTATATTTTAGAAAGAATGCGCCAAGGGAAATTTCTGATTGGGGCGATTGAAGAACGTCAACGCACGGTGGATCGTCTAGCTCACATTATTTTAGAACGCCAAGCCGACTTCTTTGAACATGGTCCTTCGCAATTAAGGCCTTTAACGATGACCGACGTTGCGAAAGAGATGGGCGTTCACGAAACTACCGTCGGTCGAGCCGCCGCCAATAAATGGATGCGCACGCCTCATGGCTTAAAAGAGTTTCGCTGGTTCTTTACTTCGGGTGTTTCCACTGAAGATGGCGGCACAGTCGCCCAAGAAGGGGTACAAGAAATTATTGCCGATATTCTGGCTCGGGAAAATCCTGCTGCACCTTTGGCCGACGAAGCGATTACGACTGAACTTAAAAAACGCGGTATAAAAATTGCCCGTCGTACGGTGGCAAAATATCGCGAGGGCTTAGGTCAGCCTCCCGCACACTTACGTAAGAAGCGTCTCTAAGATAGCTGAGTCAGTAATTCTTCCCAGCCGAAATGAGTCATGTCGGAGAAGAGGAATTGCACGCCCGTGGTTAATCCACCGTCCAATTTTACGGGTGCCGCGAGTGCAGGGAGTCCAGCCAGTGTCGCCGGTGCATTTAATGCCAGCAGGCGTTCACGATGTTGAGCGGTTAAATCTTTCTTCGCGACCGCCGGACCGAAGGTACACGGTAGGGCAATGAAACTGTATTGTTTAAAGAGGGTGCGGAAGGTGTCGGTTATCTTCAGTCGATATATTTCCGCTTCACGAACTTCGTCGGCTGTGCGTTTGCTGGCTAGGTTTAATCTTTCCCAGACCGCAGGATCGTAAGAATTTTTTCGCTGATTTAACCATGCGGCATGAACGCGTGCGGCGGCAGTTCCCCCGAGCACCGGAAAATACTGATGCGCTTTGTTGCTATTGATGCGCAGTAATTCGGTCGCAGAGCTGTCTTCTTCAACGCCAAGAGGGCGTACGAAATTTCTTAAAGTGTTTAGTATTGAGGGATCCATACCTAGACCCAAATCGCCGACCCAAAGTCCTTTACCAAGTTTCGGCGATTTTCCTAAAACGGCTTTCGATACGGTAATAAGATCTGAAGGATTATGCGTCATCCAACCTTGAGTGTCGTAACCAGGAGAAAGAGGAAAAATATCTCCGACCGGACTGATATCGGGCGAGAGACGTAAACCCCACACCCCACAATATCCGCAGGGTACGCGAATGGATCCCGCGGTATCTGTCGCAAGAGCGAAGGGCACAATTTTTTTGGCTACCGCCCAAGCCGATCCCGAGCTCGATCCACCCGAAAGTAATTCGGGATGCGTGGGATGTTGGCAGTCGCCGTAATGTGGATTTTCCCCGCTTAAACCATAGGCAAACTCGTTGAGTTGGGTGCGTCCACATTCGACGGCTCCGGCGTCTTTTTGAAAGGCTGAAGGTAAAGATGAAGAGGTGCGTGGAATGCCGATTTCTTCAGGAAGAAAAGTCGAACCCGCAAAGGTCGGGTGTCCGGCTCGGAAAAATAAATCTTTGGTTAAGAACGGTACGCCCCCAAGACTGTCATCTTTTTGTGCCCACGCATTTTCAAAACGCTGAGTTAAACTTTTAGTGTCGGGTAAACCCGTTCAAGCGAAACGCTGCTCCTGCGCCCT
>JBBAUU010000071.1:0-7884 GCA_040398065.1 Opitutales bacterium
TTTAAGGTCGCTTGAATTCGCCGAGCAGTTTCTCGATTCGCGAAAACTTTTAATAAGGGATTTTGTCGGAGGAGGGCAGTGAGACCAATGCAATGATCGGTATGTTCGTGCGTGATAAAAATCGCATCGATGGCGGGGACCTCTATGCCGACTTTAGCGAGTGATGATTCCAGGCGTGGACCGGGGAAGCCTGCATCGAGCATGATACGTGTGTCGTCGGCTTGTAAAATCGAGCAA
This sequence comes from Opitutales bacterium, assembly GCA_040398065.1. Classification (GTDB taxonomy): domain Bacteria; phylum Verrucomicrobiota; class Verrucomicrobiia; order Opitutales; family UBA953; genus UBA953. Next base: position 238 of record JBBAUU010000071.1, read on the forward strand.
TTTCCCGAACTGCTGGTACCGAGAATATGAAAAGCGAACGCCATGGACGGGTCAGATGGAAACACACTTGAGTGAACCTTCAAGCCACCATTCTGGTTTTTCCGCTTGTGCCTCGCAACAGTCTCAACGATGCTTCCAGCACTGAGTATGCGTACTTTTCCGAGAGTTATCTGTATCATTATGGGAGGTGGCCGTGGTTCGCGTCTTTATCCGCTGACCAAGGATCGTTGTAAGCCCGCGGTACCTCTGGCTGGTAATTATCGTCTGGTAGACATCCCCATCAGCAATTGTTTGAACTCAGGCTTTAACCAAATTTTCGTTTTAACTCAGTTCAACACGGCGTCGTTACATAAACATATTCAACAAACTTATAAGTTCGATGGGTTTGCACGTGGGTTCGTTGATATTTTAGCTGCTGAACAAACGGGTGACAGCGAAGCGTGGTATCAAGGCACCGCCGATGCGGTTCGCCAAAATCTCCACCACTATAATTTAAAAGACGAAGATCTGGTCCTCATTCTTTCTGGAGATCAATTATACCGTCTCGATTTCGCCGAGTTGGCTAAACAACACATCGAGTCGTCTGCCGATATCACCATCGCCGCTAAAGCGATGCCCGCAGAACAGGTTTCCGCTCTGGGCGTCATGCGGGTAGGGCAGGATTTAAAAATTACGGAGTTCGTTGAAAAACCTAAAGACCCAGCCGTGATTGAATCCCTAGTTCTCAAGGGCAATGCACGTGCACGTTTATCCGATAAATCCGACCGCAAATATTGTTTAGCATCAATGGGTATTTACATGTTCTCGGGTAAAATAATGCGCGAGGCATTGGCTGACCCCAAGCAAACAGACTTTGGTAAAGAAGTGATTCCTGGCTTATTAGGTTCCAAGCGAATGATCGGTTATGTCTTCGATGGTTACTGGGAAGACATTGGTACGGTGGGTTCCTTCTGGGAATGTAATTTAACGCTGACCGATCCTGTTCCGCCGTTTGATTTCTTTGACAGCGAAAATCCCATTTACACCCACGCAAGTTATTTACCAACGGCCAAACTTAACGGCTGTCGCGTCAATAAGGTTCTCATGGCCAGTGGCTCGATTGTCGACGACTCCACTATCACTCGCTCGGTTATCGGTATTCGTTCCGTCATCCGTGGTGGATCTACTTTAGAGAACGTCGTCATGATGGGTGCGGACTCTTTTGAGCGTCCTCAAGATATCCTCATGAATCATAATTTAGGCCAACCCGATATCGGCGTGGGCGCTAACTGTTATATTCGTAATGCCATCATCGATAAAAATGCACGGATTGGTGCTGGCTGTCGTTTGGCGCCGACGGGTCTTCCTGAGAAATGGGAAACCGACGCACTCTTTGTTCGTGACGGTGTTATCGTCGTTAAAAAAGGCGCTATCGTTCCGCCTGGGACGATTGTGGGAGAATGATCGCCTTTGCGCGTACGTATTGGTTTACCTGGGGTTTTCTAATCTTCGCTGCACTTTTTACCGGAGTTCATTCCATCAGGGAAGTATTCTTCAGTGGCGTAATCGCTTCGTTGCTCTCCGCGAGTGCCACGCGTGGCTATGAAAAACTAGGATATCGTTACGCTCCGTTATTAGGTGCTGCTCTCGGTATCGTATGGTCCTCGCTGATGCTTTTATATTTTCGCTGGTTTGGTTCCGCCGACGACTACGTAATCGAATCCTGGCGCTTTGGTACGACGATGGCCATTCACGCAGCAGGTTTTGCGGGCGCAGGTTTGTTGACCGCTTTAGCCGCTAAAAATTCACTTGGACGATCTTTTGTCGCAGGAGCTATTTTGTCCTGTGTCATGACCGCTGTACCTTATGGGTTCATTGCCTGGGTGGATGCACGACTCGCTGGGCCGATTGAAATCATTGCACTCGTTTCCGCTGACGTCGCACCCAACGAAGTTCCCGCGCGTCGAACGGGCACCCAAGTTGCCAAAATATCCGACGAGGAAATTGCTTTATTACGACAGAAATGGCTGGTTACGAAAGGGGTCAGCGAATTTGAAGTCATCGACGAACAGGGCCGTCGTTATTGGCCATTATGGCGAAAGACTTTTGTCTATCCTGGTAATCCTAGTCAGGAAATTCGACGACTCTTTGTTTTAATTCCGCCGGATTTTTCAGAAACGGGTAGGTGGAGTTTACCTTTAACCACTGATCCACGCGGAGTGAGTATTGTGCAATTTAAATACCGACCCGGTTCTGGTTTTTACACTAAAACTATATTAGGCAGGCCAACGACACAAAATATTAGATGTGAAATTAATTTTAACGCTCCCAAAAATTCTACTAACATTGAAACACAGGGAATCACCGCCACGATTAACATTAAACGTCTTTCACCGATTGGAGATTTTTATTTACCCGATCCCGTGAAGTCGGACCTCGCCCTACAGTTTCCGCCATTGCTTGATCAAGCGGACAAAAAACCTGAGCCTGATTTAGGGACAAAAAAACGCCCCAGCTTTGACGACAAAGTGGGGCAGTGATTTTTTATTGAGTAATCTCTAGTTAATCATTGTGCCTTCTTTCGAAGCTTTCTTACGGAACTCACTAAGAATCTTGGCAGTCAGCGGACCAGGTTTTCCGGTTCCGATGGTGCGAGCATCGACTTCGATCACAGGAATAACTTCTGCAGCGGTGCCAGTAAGGAAGCATTCATCGGCATTCCATACATCGTAACGCGTGATGTTCGTTTCAACGACCGGGATGTTAAGGGTTTGGGCGACTTCGATGGCTACTTGGCGGGTGATTCCGACCAAAGCACCAGCGTGGGATGCGGGGGTGATGAGTTTGCCTTTGTGAATTAAGAAAACGTTATCGCCGGTGCATTCAGAGACATAACCCTGTTCATTGAGCATGAGGCACTCGTGGAAGCCGTGTTGTTGTGCTTCCATCTTAGCTAAAATATTATTCAAGTAGTTCAGCGACTTGATCATCGGTGGTAACGCGGCGGGACTGACGCGACGAGTAGGAGCCGTGATGATTTTCATACCCGTGGTATATAATTCCTCGGGGTAAAGTTTGATGCTATCAGCGATACAAATGATGGAAGGTTTAGGACAGTTTTTTGGAGAGAGGCCCAGGTCGCCGAATCCACGTGAAACCACGAGACGGATATAACCATCGGTGAGTTTGTTACGACGGCAGCTCTCGCAAACAATGTCGGAGATCTCTTTGCGCGTCCAAGGCATGTTGAGACACAGAGCTTTGGCGGACATCTCGAGACGCTCGAGGTGTTCCTCTAAACGGAAGACACAACCCTTGTAGAGACGGATACCTTCGAAGATACCGTCGCCGTAGAGGAATCCGTGATCGAAGACAGAGATTTTGGCTTCGGCTTTAGGATAAAATTTTCCGTCGATATAAACTTCCATCGTAGTAATGCGGAGATTGGGCAAGATTGCGGAGTATTTCCAGCCCGAAGCAGAGAAATTGAATAAATTAAGTCTTTTTGGTCTAAAAAAACTTAAACCACGCAGGCTGTAAGGCGGAATTTACCCGAATCTTCTGGGGTAATGAGCGAAACAAACGATGTATTTACCGAATTACCCAATAGTTTTTCGAGCCTCATTGTCACTGTGGTCGCCACATCGCTCATCGATGAATCTTGATTCTCGGGCAAGAGAAGCACTTCGGCTTTACCGTCGCTGGATTGGCGAACTTGGTAATGACAAATATTTTTAACATCACTGAAAACTTCATCCACTTGGCGCGTGCTGATGAGATTCTTTTTACTATCCATCAGCGCATCGCGCTTTCTTCCGTGTATGCGATATCCGTTGGCGGTTGCTTCGGCTAAATCGCCGATTTCATAACGAATTAAGGGTAGGTATTGATTGGTGCGTGTGGTCACCAAAAGTTCTCCGATACCTTGAGCATTAGCGTCGACGAGTTCGAGGTAGGCCGTTTCGGGACTGGGAATAAGTTCATCGCTGCCATTTTGGATGAGTAAGTGTCCGGTTTCGCTCGATCCGTATAAATTAATCACGGGAACGCCAAACACGCGTTCCATAATGCGACGATGAATCACGCTCGTGTATTCGTAGCTCGAAATAATAAAACGCAGGGAAGGGAACTGAATTTTATTTCTTTCACAATACAAGGCGAACCACATTCCGTGGATGGGATCTACATCAAGAAAATCGGGCTCCCATTGCATCGTTTCACTCGCCATCATTTTCATTTTATCGTCGGGAATACTGAAGGGGATGCGCGATTGGTTAACGTAGAGGGTCTGGCCGATGATGCGCTGTTCGAAATTTAACCAGCGTGCGAAACAACTCACCCCGCTGCAGCCTGGCGTCGTTAATACCGCACGCTTTAAAGCGCCTTTCTCGCGGATGAGTTTCTTGATTAAATCATTTTGTTGAAAGGCTTTGGCTTCTTGTTCGGCCCACCATGCAATTCCGAAGATGACGCGTACGCTGGCGCCTGAAGTTCCTGAGGTGCTTTCTTCTTCAATGATACCTTGGTCAGCCAGATCTTTTAAATTAAAATGCTTAGGTAGTAAATCCTGCGGGGAATGTTGACGCAGCTCCGCTTTAGTCAATCGAGGTAAGGCTATCCATTGTTCGGGATTTTTACCAATCGCTTCTTTCCAGTCGCTACGTGCGTAGAAGGGTACATCCAGTGTTTGCGCGATGACTGCTTCAATCGATTTGGATTGATTGAGGCGTGTATGCGTACTGTCCGAAATCATTGGTCATTATTGCTAATGTAAAAGACCACTTTCCGCAAGCAGTGGCAAGTAATTCATCAATTTAGTGACTTTCTGTTGTAGTAAGCACCAATCGGTGTATGCTGTAGGATACTCTTATGTTAAATAGGTCTGATCATGCTACTTTGCCCAACCTCATTCTCGCGGGAATGATGGGAACAGGGAAGTCTGCGTTAGGTCGCCAGCTAGCCCATCGTTGGCAAAGACCGTTTATTGATACCGATGATCTTGTGGAAAAATTAGGTGGGGCGAGTATCGCCGATATTTTTGCCCAGCAGGGTGAAGAACATTTTCGTGCCTTAGAACGCAAAGTCATTGAAGAATTAATTCCCGCATCGGGTGCCATCATCGCCTGTGGTGGAGGATTGGTTGTTCCAGAAGGTATGGCCGACCTCGTCAAAACGAAAGGGGTGGTCATCACACTCTTTGCTTCCGTAGATACCATCATCCGTCGCACCGCCAACACTTCGCGCCGTCCGCTTTTAAAGGGTGATGATCCTGAAGTTAAGATTCGTGAACTCATGAAAAAGCGCGAAAAAGCTTACATGAGTGCGGGTATTGCCGTTTATACTGATGGTCGTACGGTCCAGCAATTATGCCTGAATATTGAACGCGTTTATGAGCGTGAAGTATTTCGTATCAAGCAAGACGCTGCCCGGAAATTAAAAGAGGATTAACCCACGGCTGTCCGTCGGGCTTTAATTCTTTTTGAACTTTTATCACATCGAGAAATAAACTGCGTTCAACGCGCGCTGCCCCGAGACTCTCCAGGTGAGGGGTGGGCACTTGGCAGTCGACCAACGAAAAATTACAGCTGATTAACCGATGCATGAGGGTGACGAAGCCAACCTTAGAGGCGTCGGTCTTATGGTGAAACATGGACTCGCCATGAAAAACTCTTCCCAGTGCCATGCCGTAGAGTCCGCCGACCAATTCGTCTTCCCAGTAAACTTCCACGCTATGTGCAAAGCCCATTTGATGGAGCTTAACGTAAGCCTTGATCATTTCCTCGCTAATCCAGGTTCCATCTTGGCCGGGACGATAGGCCGCCGCGCACTCACGCATCACTCGCTCAAAATCTTGATCAATCGTCACTCTCCATTCTTTCTTCCGCATTACTTTTTTTAAACTATCGGTCACGCGAAGTTCGGAAGGCAGTAACACAAACCTAGGGTTAGGGCACCACCATTTGATGGGCTGACCTTCATTGAACCATGGAAAGATTCCATGATGGTAGGCACAGAGAATCAATTCAGGATCTAGCGAGCCACCAATATGGATTGGCGATGTACCCGACGCAGTTGCTGGATTAGCAAAGGGCCACTTAAGCATCCCGTCATACTAATGACGGAAGCTTTTTTGGCAAGTTACCCCTTAGTGATATTGTAGACCGAAGGAATCGAGATACCGAGTTCAACCGCGATTTCTTTAACATCTAAGCCCTTTTTACGTAAGTTCTTAGCCTTAACACGGGTAGATTCGTTGATGACGGCACGGGCACGATTAGAACGAGAAAGCAGCTTAACTAATCGGCGAGTGAGTTCGTTTTTGGACAGGGCAGCGACTTCTTTTTCGATGCTCTTGGAGCGATCAGAGAATTCTTCATCCCAAACTTGGTGCGCAGCATTACGTGCACGCTCTAGAACGGCACGGACAAACTGTTCCTTCGAATTAAAGTCTGATGGATTGAGATCTATTTTCATTAGTTATAATTTAAACAAGTTATTATAATTTAAGAGATGTCAAACATGAGTTGATGAATAATTCGCCTTAGTATTACGCTTCAGAGTGTAAATGTGTTTAGTATTTATACAAGCAAATCGCCCCTAGGTTCCCTGAAATGACTCTAAATGATAGGAAATCTACCTTTTGCTCCATTCGAGCATGCGTTGCAGGGGTATTTCTGCCGCTGCTCGAATTTTTTCATCTAAAATAATCTCAGGTTTTCCGCTGATTAGACAGTCACGAACCTTTTCTAGAGTGTTCATTTTCATGAAGCGACAGTCGTTGCACGAACAACGATCCGTCGGTGCGGCGATAAAAGTCTTGTGGGGAACCTCTCGGCGTAATCGATGAATCATGCCAGATTCCGTAGTAATAATAAGGGTGTCGGCGGTTTGTTTTTTGCACCAATCTACCATGAGTTCGGTCGAACAAACCATGTCCGCAATATCCCGAACCGCTTCAGTACATTCCGGATGCGCCACCACGGGTGCATGCGGGTGCTCAGCCTTGGCACGAAGTAAAGCAGCAGGTGTAAACTGAACGTGAGCGTAACAATTTCCCGGCCACAATTGCATGGCGCGACCGGTTTTACTGGAGACCCAGCTTCCTAAATTTTGATCGGGTACAAAAAGAATCGGACGGTCCGCAGGAACCTGTTCCACAATTTTACTCGCATTACCACTCGTCACAATCACATCGCTCAAAGCTTTAACAGCTGCACTGCAATTAATCTAAGCGACGACATAAAGATTTGGTTGAGCTGCTTTAATCGCTGCTAGTTTTTCTGCCGAACAAGAATCTGCTAAGGAGCAGCCCGCATCCATGTCGGGTAATAATACGCGTCGGGTCGGATTCACGATTTTGGCTGTTTCGGCCATAAAATGCACGCCGCAGAACACGATGGTCGAATTTTTTGCAGCCGCTGCTTTATAGGCTAGACCTAAGGAATCACCCACATAATCAGCCACAATCTGAATGTCCTCACACTGATAATTATGGGCGAGGATGATGGCGTCTTTTTCTTTTTTTAACTTCAGGACTTCACGTTGTAAGTCGGTTTGTACACTGCCGCCCTGCGGGAGTGGTGTAAAAAAGCTACCGGTAGGAAATGATATCATGAGCTAGAAGATTTTCTGTTTAGGCAAGTTTCGCAGTCTGCGTTCAATTGGAGT
>JBBAUU010000072.1:0-7876 GCA_040398065.1 Opitutales bacterium
GCCGTTAAAAATTAACTTATCATAATTATTACGGGTCTGAATGACTTTATCGCCCGTAGTGATTCGTCCCGCCTGAGCGTGGGGTCCGCGTAATTTTTCTTGGAGTGCTTGGTTGAACGCTTGAATCCCACCGGTGCCTTTATGCATAGGGGCGAGCACTTGGATGTCGCGCAATGGATCTAGTCGTAATTTATTTGGCAAAATTTCACAGCAGAGTTGGGTGACTTTTTGTACGCATTTTTCGGGGTCATCAACGCGCAAGAAGTGAATGTCTTGTGAGAAATCTAATTTATCAAAATCCTCAACCGGGTGGGGCGGATGTGCATCGGAATGTAAAATCCCGTGAGCAATCGTAACAATACCCGAGCGCGCACCTTGTCGAAACACGCTATCCAATCGAGTTACCGCAGCGATATTGGATTGGATGATATCACTTAAAACATTTCCTGCACCTACGGATGGTAATTGATTAACATCGCCGACTAAAAGTAGGTGAGCGGTTCCAGGTATCGCACGGAGTAAGGCCGCGGCGAGTTTCGTATCCAACATACTAGACTCGTCGATAATGATAAAATCTACGCTCAGGGGATTTTCTGTATTCGCAGTGAAGCCACCGGCACTGGGATCAAATTTTAATAAGCGGTGAATCGTAGAGGCAGGAACGCGAGTCGCTTCATGCATTCGTTTGGCTGCACGACCTGTCGGAGCCCCTAATAAAATTTTAACACGTTTCGCTACGAGGATGTCGCAGAGGGCTTTGAGAATCGTTGTTTTACCCGTACCAGGTCCGCCGGTGAGAATGCTGACTTTATTTTTTAAGGCCATCATGACGGCCTGACCTTGGGCTTCCGAAAAAGTAAAGCCCGCGCGATCTTGAGCCCACGCCACAGCTTTATCGGCGATGATGGGTGGCAGATTACTTGGGGTATTGGTTAATCGACGAAGCGAAGCCGTGATGGAACGCTCTGCATTTTCTTGTGCGCGAAGTTGGATGAGTCGTACGCCATTCGTCTCAAGTAGGCAGACTGAATTTTCTTTGATCAGAACTTTTAATCGATCTTGCACGATAGAGTAATCTACCTCGAGTAGTGCGGTGGCTTTTTCAAGTAGGCCGACTTCAGGAAAGGCACTATGACCTTCGCCTTCCAGTTCTTCTAACGTGTGCATAATACCAGCATCTACACGCTGGGGTCCAGCGGTGGGCAGTCCAAGATTTCGTGCAATTTTATCAGCGGTTTTAAATCCAACCCCTTCAACTTCGCGACAAACCTTATACGGTTCATTCATTAAGATCTTTTTAGCGTCGTTGCCGTAAGCCTTAACAATACGCAGACAGAGTGCGTTGGTGACGCCGTAGGTTTGGAGAAACACCATGACTTCACGCAATGCCTTTTGCTCTTCCCAGGCAGCTTTGATGGATTTCGCGCGTCCGGGTCCGATGCCTTCGACTTCCCGGAGTCGGGCTGACTGATTCGAAATAATGTCGAATGTGCGCACACCGAATTTCGCGACAATTTTTTCGGCGTAAGTTTTGCCGACGCCTTTTACTAATCCACTACCTAAATATTTACGGATGCCGTGAACGGAGGAGGGGAGGCGTGACGTAAAAGATTTTACGCGCAGTTGGGCACCGTGTTGGTGATGGCGCTCCCAGAATCCGATGACTTCAACCGTCTCGCCGCATTGCACGCCAGAAAGATTTCCGAGAATGGTAATTTTGTCACCCGTTTCAGGACTTAATTCAGCGATCGTAAAAAAAGTATCTTCATCTAACCACAAGATACGTTCGACCACACCTGAAAGCGTGATTTCAGGTCCGCGAGACTCCTGGCGCGGGGGTGACATGGTTTAAGCCAATCATTCCTTGGTCGAAGGAGCGAAACAAAACCTTAAAATCCGAAGATGGATTTTTGTAAGGCGGGTAGGTCGATATGCACAGTGTCCGGCCCGTACGGTAAGAGCTCATCGACGGTGTGACTACCCGTTGCCACGCAGTGTATAGCCGCCAGTTTACCGTTTCGTGCGGTTTCGATATCAAAAGGCGAATCGCCCACCATGATTGTACTTTGTGGTTTGGCGCCGAGTGTGCTCGTGACGAAATGGGTGAATTCCGGTTGGGGTTTACGCCAAGGGTGTACATTGGTGCCGAAGACACCGTCGACGAGATGATCGATTTTGAGGTAACTCATAATTTTTTTTGAGTTAGTATCATCCTTATTAGTATAAACGGCCGTGCGGACTCCGCGGGCTTTGAGGCCTTCAAGAATTTCTTCACACCCGGCATAAGTTTTAACCCCTTGCATCATGACCGATGGAAAATGTTCACGAAAAAGTTTAGTGGCTACAGCGGCGTTATCTTCGCCCGCTAATTTTTGTACGGTAACATTGACGGAGCCACCGACGGCGCGACGGATCTGCTCGTAGCTTACCCCTGGTAAGCCCATCAGTTTCATCACATCATTATAACACTGATGGATGCCCTCAAAGTTATCCACTAAGGTGCCATCGAGGTCGAATAATACGGTTTCGGGAAGAGGAACTGACATACTGAGAATAACAGAGACGTTAATGGGTGTCTTTCCAAGTTTGGAATTGAAGAAAAGCATTTTACCTCTACTTCTTGCGATATTCCCATGACCTTCTCGCTCGATTTAACCAAGCCCCTTAGCCGCGTTGGCTTAATCCTTAACCTTGTTTTTCTAACCGTCGTATTTTCTGCAGTTTCGTGGTTAAGTTTTGGTTTTATGACCAATACCTTGCCGGCTTCTGGGGCTCATGCAGCGGAGCAAGCGATCGCCCAAAAGGTTCAGGATGAAACATTTTCAAAATTAAAAACCGCAGCCAAAGGAAAAGTTTTCGACGAAAAAGCTGCGACCGAGGAAGCCCGCACTAAGGGTCTCGAAGCCGCTGCTAAAGAAGCTAAAAAAATTCATCACGAAGCCGTTGAACTTTGGGCACCATTTGCGATCTTCCTCCTTATTTTATCCGCCATCTTCTTTGCCGGTTTTCTATCCATCGCTCTTTTACGTCGTGCCCATGATGCCGCTGCACCGACACTTCTAGGATTCATCGCCACTGCGGGTGGATTAGCCTACGCTACCTTTGTCTCCTTTGAGCCTTACTTAACGCACCACGAATTGACCAAGACGTGGGCGCCCGCTGGAATCATTGGTTTAGTTTTAATTTTACCCTTATTATTCGAGGGTGAAAATCAAAGTCACGCTGACGACGCTCACTGATTTTTAGAGTCGGCTGACATGGCCGAAATCAAAAATGGTGTGACTGATTAGGCCATCTTCAATTGCGCCTAAGTCAGTTTCTTTTCCTGCGCTGATCACTTCGCCATCGCTCCAGGCGAAACTGTAACCGAGGGCGGAGGGTTTAAAAAGTGAGTTATGTCGAACAATCGCAGGAATCGTTTTCTTAACTTTCGTTTCCGCGGTTACTTTGCTCGGATAGTTTAAACTATGAACGTGCAATCCAGTGACGGGTTTACCGACTAAGCTTTTAGCAAACGCGGCGGCGTGATCGCAGGCTGCGTCGAGATGAGGTTGGATGCTGCTGGGGCAGACGCTGGGGTTGCGATGAACGGCTTCGAACACACTTTGCTCTAAGTCGAATGAACACGCTACAGCGGGGAGACCCCAGGCACTTCCTTCGGTCGCACCAGCAAGAGTGCCCGAACTTAGACACAAGGGCATGGTGGCATTGAACCCAATATTCATGCCTGAAAGTACCACATCGGGTTTCTTTTTTAGGAGATTTCCTAGGGCGATATTCACGCAATCGGAAGGGGTTCCATCAATGGCCCAAGCTTCGTGTCCGCAATTCGGATAGGCTGCTACGGTGACTTCGCGGTGGCGACTGAAGGCACGACCGATCCAACTTCTTTCGCCGGAGGGTGCGGCTACCCAAACGTGGAATCCTTGTTTAACGCAGGAGCGAACTAGATTTTGAAAAAAAGCAGCGCCGATGCCGTCATCATTGGTAACAAGAACCGTGGGAGCTGAAATCATGAGCCGAAGAGTGGTAATACTTGGCTCCCGAGCAATGCGGAAGGCAAAGATTATTTCACTGAAACCTTCGTACCCAGTTCCGCAATCTGATCTCGCAAAGCCGCCGCCGTTTTAAAATCCTCATTTTTTACCGCCTCTGCGAGTTCGGTTTTCGCTTTTTGTAGGCGATTTTTTAAATCGGTTTCAGAGGGTTGCGGACGTCGACCCGAGTGCGAGATACCTGGCTGAATTCGTGAAAGCGTGGGCAGGAGGTCCTGCGTGTGAGCCTCGTAGCATTGCGGGCAGCCGATACGGTGGGTACGCTCGAAATCCGCCCAACGGAAGCCACAGGACGGGCAGGAGCCTTGGATTTTTGGCATAGGTATATCGAGCTTAATACCTAAGATTTGAGAGGGTAGGCTGCCAGCTAAGGGGGAGGTCATGGCACTAGGGCAGTGAGCACAGCAGGTATAAGTCATAGCCTTTCCGCCCGCCACTAAAGTAATGAAAAGCGTGGAGGGTTTTTTGCATTGGGTGCAAATGGGAGGGCTGGCTTCCATGCTTAAGACTATAGAACTTTTTGATTCTAATACAAGCCGGAGGCTTTCTTTTCGGTTGAAGCCAAGCCAAGTCCGTATTGCCTAGACTACGATGTATTTAACCTTTCTTCCTGCGATACTCGCCGACACTGAAAAAGGCGCGATTTGGTATTTCAAACAAATGGATAGCGCCGGCCTCGCGGTGGCGGGCGTTCTGGTAATTTGTTCTTTTATTGGTTGGGGTGCGATGATTCAAAAATGGTCCGACGTGCAAGAACTTCGTCGTCGCAATCACGGATTTGATCGTCGCCTGCGTGACCAGAATTCTGTCGTCGCTCTGAATTTTCCCGGAGGCTCTAATCTTTCACCTTATGAATATTTAGTAGCGGAAGCGATTTCTGCCGTACAAAGACACAAAGGTCGTTTGGTAAAACAATCCGATGTTCGGATGTGTATGGGTCACGTAGAAAACGCACTGCAACGTGCCGTGTCGCGTACGATGGTAAAGTACGAAGACAAAATGGTTCTGCTGAGTTCGCTTGTTTCCGGTGGTCCATTCCTCGGTCTGCTCGGAACCGTTTGGGGAGTGATGGTGACGTTCGGTGCGCTTACGGAAAAAGCCAGTATCTCACAATTAGCACCGGGTGTTTGCGGTGCATTAGTTACGACGACTCTTGGCTTGTTGGTCGCTATCCCGGCAACTTTTGGATATAACTATTTATTAACGCAGGTGAAAATCATGTCCACCGAGTTAGAAAACTTTGCGAGTACTTTGGCGGATCGCATTGAGTTAGAGCTTGAAGGCGAAGCGCGTGCTAATTTCGAACAACAACAAGAACGCGAAGCCTTGCGTCGCGCAGCTCAAGCGGCTCAGGGTCCAGCAGCGAGCACCCCAACCCCTTCACCCGTTACACCTACCGAATCACCAAGTCAGACAACGGCACTTCCTGGTTGGGAGGATGCCCAGTAGTTCATGGCGCGCTCTTTTTCCAAGCCCCATCGGTTGCATGTGATGAACGAGTTAAATGTCACACCCATGCTGGATTTGTGTTTCTGTTTACTGATTATTTTTATGATTTCGACGCCGGTGTTGGAGCAAACTACGGCCGTTAATTTACCTAAAGCTGAAAAAGGTTCGGGTAAACCTGCGGAAGCTAAACAACAATATCGTTTCGTATCTATTGGTCGCGATGGCTCATTTACCATGGGCGGAAAAGCCTTAACCAAATCTCAATTAGAGAGTGAGTTTGCATTGATTGCCGCGATGGCGGACTCCGCACAGCCCATCGTTCGTATTCGTGGTGATGCTACTTTGCCGTACCAAAAAATTATTGATGTCATGTCTTTGGCAAAGGCCAAAGGTCTAACCAAAGTAGGTTTAGACACAGAAATTCGCTAACCATGGCAAGTGAGAGCAAAGGAGTCATTGGTTCCATCGCCGTTCACCTTGGTATTATTGCCGTTCTGGTGGGTGCGTCGTGGTACGCGTCCCGGCAGTCAGGAAAGTCGCTCGAACCCGTGGATCCACTCTTGGTTGATTTAAACGGCATTCCTGGACGACGTCCGGGCGAGGTCGGCAAAGCGGATGGCGTTGCTCAAGGACAAGAAACGGGAACGAGAAAAGGCGTATCGATGGTAAAAATGAAAAAATTTGATTTTGAAAAAAACACCGAAGAGTCCGCCGCCAAAACAGAATCGAGTCGTTCTCAGTCTTCGAAAAAAGCTACCAGTAAAAGTACTTCGAAAACAACTTTGAGTGAGTTTAATAATGCTAAAGGCGGAAAAGGAACCTCCACCAAGGTAGCGGGAATTAGTGGAGTGTCGGTTAAAGCCGGACGGAACTACGGTAAAGGCGATAACGGAGGCGAGGGCGGTAGTGCGAGTGAACTCCAAATTTATGCAGGCGAAGTTAAGGCACGCTTTCAATCAGCTCTGACCAGTCTCGCCTCTGCTGAGGTCGATTTAGGTTCTGGAAATTGCGGCGTTGTTTTGCGAGTCGACGCGGGCGGGAATGTAAATTTTGCGAGTTGGATTACTAAGCCTAAAAATTCACAAATCGCTACGCTGGTTAAACAGGCTGTTGCGCAAATCGGTAATTGTGGAAGTCCTCCGGGGAAGAAGTCTTTCCAGATCGATTTAACCAGCATTACCCTGAGCGATTTTTAATTTAGCGAACTTCTAAAACAATCTGTACTTCCACGGCCGCGCCGAGAGGCAGGCCATTAACGGAGACGGCCGCGCGCGCGTGTTTACCGGCGTCGCCAAATACTTTTAATAAGAACTCCGAGGCACCATTGAGTACTTTGGGGCTGTCGCTAAAGCCGTCGATGCCATTGACGAATCCATTGACCATGACAACGCGAACAACGGCGTCGAGCGATCCGAGGGCAGCTTTGGCATTCGCCAGAGCATTGAGGGTGCAAAGTTGGGCCGCTTCTGCCGCTTGCACTAAATTGATTTCTTGGCCGACCTTGCCACCGTACACAATTTTTCCATCACGCATCGGCAACGTTCCCGCTAAGTAAAGCAAGTTGCCCGTCCGAACGGCAGGAACATAGGCACCCGCGGCGGCAGGTGGCTGAGGTAAGGTCAGTCCGAGTTCTAGAAGGTTTTTTTCAGGATTCATAAAATTACCAATAGTTAGGCCAGTTACTTTCACGAGACATATTGTGATAAAATAATGCTAAAAGTATAATGATGAGGGCACCTGCAGTCGTGGGGCAGATGAGAAAAAACCAGGTGGGGTTGGTGAGAAAGACGACAATGGAATTGGAAGTGGCAGGGGGATGGACAAGGCGAAGCAATTTCATGAACAGCACGGTTAATCCTACGGCGATACCCAGACTCCACCACTGCGGTCCAATAAACTTTAAACATAATAAACCCATGGTTGCTCCGATGATATGGGCACCAAGGACATTGCGAGGTTGGGCAAAAGGGGAATCGGGATAAACGAAAACAATAAAACAGGTAGCACCAAAGGTTCCGAGTAGGACCAAGGTCCCAATTTCTCGATCAACATACGTTAAACCAGCGATTACCAGACCCACTGCTAGAGCGCTGATTAATATTTTCTTAAGGTCCGACCGGGCGGGAGGTTTTTCCTGTTTACCGACAAATTTTTTAATTAATTTCATTTTGTATTTCCTTTTGTATTCATTTTTTAATGTGGACTTGATTTAGTATTTATTTCTGTTTTATTCAATATTTGCAGAAAAATAAGTTAAAAATTAGCTTTTAAGAGATGAAAACTAGTATTTTATTTTAAATATGCTAATTATATCAGAATAAAATTATATGAATGAGATAGATAAAAAATAACAAAATTTAAATTTGACAAAA
>JBBAUU010000073.1:0-7836 GCA_040398065.1 Opitutales bacterium
GAGTCGGGCCTCCTTTATGACAGGGTTACGTCCCGACACGACCAAGGTGATGGATCTAACTTATCACTTCCGTCAGGGTATGCCGGATGTGGTGACATTACCACAGGCGTTTATGAAGGCGGGTTATTTTGCGGCCCGAGTTGGAAAAATTTATCACTACGGAAATCCTGGAGACATTGGTACCAGTGGCGCGGACGATCCTGCTTCATGGAATCAAGTCGTGAACCCAGCAGGTTTGGATAAGACCACTTTAGAAAGTGATATTTTAGTTTATCCACCGACGACAGGGCTAGGTTCATCGATGTCACTCTACGCAGATCCTACAGGAAAGGATGAAGAGCATACGGATGGTAAGGTAGCGACCGAGGCGATTAAGTTGCTAGAAGCGAATAAAGATAAGCCATTCTTTTTAGCGGTTGGATTTTATAAGCCCCATTGTCCCTGGGTAGCTCCCAAGAAGTGGTTTGATATGTATAAAGTAGAAGACGAAGTGCTGCCGCCGATTGCCGATGATTGGAAGTCAACCGTGCCCGCAGCCGCTTATGATACGGGAGCCAAGTGGCCGTACCGCGGGGTGACGCCCGAGCAGGCGCGGGAATCTCGCCGGGCCTATCATGCGACCATTTCCTACGTGGACTCGCAGATTGGTCGAGTGGTGGAAGCATTAGACCGTTTAGGTTTAGCAAAAAACACCATCATCGTGTTCATCAGCGATCACGGATACCATTTAGGTGAGCATGGACTGTGGATGAAGCAGACCTGTTTTGAAGAGGCTGCGAGAACCCCACTTTTTATTGTCGACCCAAGAGCTTCAGCCAACGGTAAGGCATCGAAGCGCACGGTAGAGTTGGTTGATTTATATCCGACGCTGACAGATTTAGCAGGAGTGAAAGCACCCGAAGGTTTAGAGGGAGTGAGTTTACGTCCCTTATTAGCTGACGCAGATGCAACCTGGAATCGAGCCGCCTACACTCAAACAGTTACTAAAGGTAAAGATAAGGTACACGGTTTTAGCTTAAGAAATGAACGTTGGAGATTTACCGAGTGGCAGAATACGGAGAAGTCGTGCGAGTTGTATGATCACGATAACGATCCACAGGAACTAAAGAATTTAGCCAATAACCCTGCTTACGCCAAAGTCATTGTGGAGTTTAAAGCACAGCTTAAAAGGATTCATCCCGTTGTGGTAACACCAGGCAAGGCGCAAAAGAAGTCAGCAGAAGGCAAGAAGAGTGAGTGATAAACCAAAACTTGATTAAATCTTTTAGAATTTTAATAGTTAAGTATGTTAGCTGACCGTGTACATATTGCTCGTGGTGGGCAGGAAATTGGACAGTTTACTGTTCAGGAAATTCCAGGTCTCATTGCGAGTGGTCAGCTGATGGAAACCGATTTCTTTTGGCGTCCCGGGATGACGGCTTGGAAGCCTCTATATGATTTAGTAAATACTCAGAATGTTTGGAAATTACCTTTTCCACGTCCGGAAGAAAAATCCGCTAATTTGTGGGATCAGTTATTATCCCGTGAGAATAAGCAGACCATGTTGGCGATGTTATGGGATAAATTAGCCGCAGCTCAGCAAGAGTGTCAGTTGACCGTCGCTGACATTGAGCAAATCAATCAAGCGACCCAATCAAATTTGTACCGTCGTTGTAGCAAAGAGTTAGAACAATGGTATCTTCTCATGGTACAGGCTTATTTAGAGGACCATCTTTTTACATCACAGGAAAAAACTAATTTAAATAATCTCATGTACAGTTTGGGGGTTAAGCAAGAGAGGGCATTCGAAATTCAAAAAGAAGTTTTTCTAGAGTATTATAAAAAAGCTTTTCAGGCGATTTTGAATGCGGCCGGCGAATATTCAGAAAAAAGAGAAAAAATCAGAACGTTAGCGCAGAGTATTCCACTTCCAGCTAGCGTGATGGATCCTCTTAATACGATTATTTGGGGTGAAGTTTTAACCCAGGAATTGAAGTACTTGTATGAGACGGTTGACGGGGAATCGATTATCTCTCCAGAAAACGTTAAAGTCTTTAATCAATTTACTACAGATCTCGATTTGCATCTACCGAATTACCCAGCGATTCAGGCTGCATTCAGTCGGGCTCAGAAATACTACACGCTGATGAAAGGCGAACTTACACCTATTGAATGCGGTTTTGAATTAGGGCGTGAGGTTTGCTACTGGATGCAACCCGTGAATTTATTACAAGTAAAGCGCACGGTGGTTCGCCGTAATTACGGTGGTTTCTCTTCCAGCATCAAAATTTTTGGTAGTTTGCGTTATCGCGTCGGGAGTTTCGATGTGCAGCGCGAGACTAAAGACCAGTTGACTAAAATAGATAGCGGTACGGCGATTTTTACTGATCAACGTGTCATTTTTAATGGCGAGTTTAAGAACCTTAATTTCAAGCATTCTAAAATCCTCGATATCAAAGAATATAATAACGGCATAGAAATAGGTAAGGACTCGGGCGGGGACGTGTTCTTTAATTTCGACCAGGGGGCAGGGGATGCGACCGTACTACTGAAACGCCTGGTTAGGGAAAGTAAGACCTGAGTAAGCTAAGCTTTCGGAAGCTTCAGTTCTTTGAGGGTAAACTGTCCGACCTCATTAACGAGAACGACGAAAAGTTGGGTATTCTTGCTTTGGGCGAGGGCGATCATCGTGGGCCATTTCGATTGCTCCACACCGGCGATAACCAGCACCGGTTCAGCAAAACCCGTGAGATCCGTAGGTTCTTCGATGGCCGTCCCTTTATGATCTATATCAAAATTATGATTAAGCCAGCGTCCCAGTTCTTTAGCCAAGCCACGCATATCTGATTTACCTAATTCCACTTTACGTTGGTCGACGAGTGACCAGAGGGGGAGTGCAAAATTATGTTGCATGTGAGGAAGGTTACGAAGTGGTGAAAATCAATTTTAGGGTTTGCCCAAGTCTCAGCATCAGTGGCACATTATTTGTATGACGGCAACTCCAGAGCACATTGAGAACGTCCACCTTCTTATTGAGAAGCGTGACTTCCAGGGAATCCGTCAATTGTTAGTCAGTTTACCGCATGCGGACGCTGCCGATTTACTAGAGCATTTGGATCCCGTGGAGATGGCAGTGAGTTTTCGTTTATTGCCCAAGACGGTCGCCGCAGAGATTTTCGAATATATTGATTTAAATCACCAAGAAGATTTAATCCGTGCGTTGGGGGAGAAGGATGCGGCGTCGATTTTAAATGCGATGTCCGATGACGACCGCACAGCCTTCCTCGAAGAATGTCCGGAGCATGCGGTCAGCTTATTAAGTTTGCTCGACCCCGCGCAGCAAAGAGTTGCGCTACAACTTTTAGGTTATCCCGAGAACAGTGTGGGTCGAATGATGACGACGAAGTTTGTTTCGATCCGCCAGAATTGGACGATTCAGCAGGCCCTTGAGTTTGTTCGGTTGATGAGGCAGGAAAATTATTAGGAGTACACCGGATTCGAGATATCTTTACCGCCGATGCTGCCTCAAAAGTATCGGATTTACCTGCGGCCCCTCCCATTTATTTGAAGGTAACGGATTCGCAGGCCGATGCGGTTAAACTATTCCGCAAACACTCGCGAACTATTATCCCCGTGGTTAATGCGGATATGATTGTGTTGGGTATTGTGACCGTCGACGACGTTTTAGAGACGGCCAGTGAAGAAGCTGCTAAAGATATCGCCTTTTTGGGTGCTGTTGAGGTTCCCGACGAGCCCCTTTTAGATACACCGTTAAGACAGTTGATTCGTCAACGTGCAGGCTGGCTTGTTATTTTATTCATTGGTGAAATGTTTACTGCGACTGCGATGGGTTTCTTTGAAGGTGCCATCGAGAGAGCTGTTGTACTGTCTTTATTCCTGCCGCTGATTATTTCATCGGGTGGTAATTCTGGTTCACAAGCCTCGGCATTAGTCATTCGGGCGATGGCCTTAGGGGAAGTGAATATACGTGATTGGTTCAAAGTCTTCCGTCGGGAAATTACGAGCGGTCTGGGACTCGGAGTTATTTTAGGTTCAATCGGCTTTGCCCGAATTGCGATTTGGCACTACTTCTTCCCAAATCTTTGTGGCAGCACTCCTGGTTACGGTGAACATTGGTATTTATTAGGACTCGTTATTTTCTTCTCACTGATTGGGGTGGTCTTATGGGGAAGTTTATCGGGCGCGATGTTGCCGTTTATTTTACGACGACTTGGATTCGATCCAGCAAAAGCCGCCGCACCTTTCGTGGCGACGATTGTCGACGTTACGGGTGTAGTCATTTACTTCCTGATCGCGGGTCTTATTTTCCTCCCGCATATCAAAGGATAAATTACTGCTTAATTAATTCCGATGTCGCTGGTACGTCGGAAATAATTTGATCGGGGTCGGGTCCGACTCCGATATATCTTAAATTAGGTAAGGTCCTTAAGGTATATCCGCGTGAGGCAAGGCGAACCATTTCGGACATCGTGAAGGAGACATAGCGACGAGCTTCGGCGGGGAGTTGTGCCCAGGAGCGAACTTTGGAGATGTCAGACTTCCAACCTGGCATGGTCGCGTAGATTGGCGTGAGTGAGCGACGGACGGCGTCATTACGAGGTACACCTAGATGGATTTTTCCAGCGCTGTCCCGATAACCTGTGCAAAGTTGTAAATCGCCACCGGTCCATTCTCCGTGAGGGGAAAGAGCATCGAGTTTATTTAATACTAAATCATCAAAGCCGCCGTAGCGCAGGGTGTCTGCTTTTTCTACGAGGTCGGACCAGCCCACCATGCGTTGACGTCCGGTGCTGGTACCAAATTCTAATTTAGCGAGGGCACGTTGGAGAGGGTGTGACTCTTCCATCTTAGTGATAAAGACGTGTGTGCCCACCTTGGTGTCGTAAGCCTTGCAGCAACCGACCGTGTGGATAGCTTGAACGGGAATGCCGGCCGATTGAAAGAACTCGGGAGTGTAAGTGTGTGAAGCGGTAACATTAGGAGCGAAACCGGCGCGTTTATCGAGCCAGTAGGCTTGTCCAAATTCACCGATGATGCGACGATCTGCTGAGAGGTCGGATAAAATACGTTCACGAACATCGCCAATCGTGTGAGCGAGTTTTGAACCTGCTTCCCAATAAGCAGCTAAAACGGATTCGTGATTAAAGGTGAAAGGTTTAGAACCAGCGAAGCGGGTGAAATCAAATTCAGCGGCGGTGAAAACTCCTGCGTCGATGGCGCCTTTATTAGCACGCAGTTCGGCTTCGGTCAGTTTCGTGAAAAGAGCAGACCATTTTTCTGAGCTGAGTTTGCAGACATTTTGGACGATGTCTGCGGCGCGGTTGAGTCGAGCCGAGAGACGCTTGGCGTAATCAGATTTATTTCCGAGAAACTCAGAGTAATGAATTTGCATTTGGCCGACTTCATCAGCGTAGGCAGGGGTGATTCCACGGCCCGTGGAACCGCGTGCTTCTTGTCCGAGAACATTGACCCGATAATCTTCCCAAGCCAGATCGAGAATGCGGTGCGAGATGTCGCTCACCATACAACGCTCGTCGATGAGAAGACGCGAGAGAACAGTGTAGCCGAGTTTTTCGACCGGTAGGGCTTCCCAGAGGGCTTTACGTGGATCAGCGACGACGCCTGAGCCCAATGCAAGGCAACCGACGTCGTGTTCAGCAACGCCACCAGGTAAAAGATTTAATTTAAGACCTGCGACTGTGTGGCCAGAGTTTGCGCCGCCGTTAACTTTAAGAACAGTGCCGACGACATCGCGACGACCTGTGAGGTGTTGAAGTTCACGAACAATTTCAGGGATGACACGGCCCTTACCCTCGTCGCCCATACTGATGCCGACGTCGGCAATGAGAAGGCTTTTAAAGGGAGTCAGGGACATGGCAGCAGGAAGGAGAAAAAAGGAGTATTCTCCTGCTTAGCAAAAAATACAAAACAAAATTAGGATGCAGGGCCTTTTTGGTTTTCGTAGAAGGTATTAATTTTCTTCGAAACATCACGATATCCGGAGTCGGCCATGTAAATCGCCTTAAATTCTTCCATCGCTTCTTTGGTGCGACCCATTTTCTCAAAGGCACTCGCTAGTTCGTAAATCACTTCTTTCTTAAGATCATTCATCACCTGTAATTCGGATTTAGCTAAGTTGAATTGATCGACAGCTAAATCGAATTTGGAACTGGCCACGAAAGCTTTGCCGATAGCGAGAATCGAGGCTTGGCGGAATTTGGGATTACGTTGGGCGTATTGTAATTGTTGAATTGATTCGTCGAGGCGACCGGCATTGAGGAGTAAGTTGCCGTATTCAAAGCGGAATGAGTAGTCGTTCGGGTAACGTTCCACGAGGCTCGCGGTTGTTTGTAGTTTGTAGGCGATAAGTTCCGCATCGTTCTTGGCGAGTTCGGCAACGGCGGCAGTGTCGGCCGGATTTGCCTGAACTTTTTCTGCAAGAAGTTTGGAAGCCTTTTCAAAGCGTTGAGTGATGAGGCTGATTTCCTGACTTTCGAGAGAAGAGTCTTGTTTGCCAAGTGTCGTCAGACGTCCGCGTTGTAACCAAGCGATGGCGCTATCGAGATCTCCCGCAGCGATGAATTGACGAACGATATCGCGGTAAAGATCGAGGCTGTCGGGTTGAGCTTGGATTTTAACAGCGAGTGCAGCGGCTTGTTCGATTGCGGTACCAGCATCGGTAACCGTACGAGCAGACTGTTCGAGGCGAAGAGCTTCGTCTTTGTCTTTAAGTTTGGATTGGAAGTCGCCTTTGTCTTCCCAGTTTCCTTTACGCATTGTTTTGCTGACTGAGGCTTTACGAACGGCTTCTTGTAGGTCGCCGTTTCCAGGGAAAAGTTTCAAGCCTGCGTCGGCCGCATTGAGGGCAGCGTCGTAATCATGTGCGATGATCCAGGTGTTAGCTAGGTCGATAAAGTGTTGAACATTTTTGGCGTCGACCTGTGTGAGTTCTTCGTAGGCGAAAGCAGCGAGCTCAGGGAAGTCGAGTTTGAGTGCGGCGGCGGCGAGTAATTTATTAGCACCGATATCACCTGGCTTTTTCGCGAAGGTATCTTCCGCAGCTTGAATCGCAGCGAGGGGATCTTTTTCTGCGGCCTTGTCGGCGTTGCCTCCCAGTAGTCCATCGAACAGACCTTTTTTAACTCCGAGAATTGCTTTTTGGGCACGGCGGAGTGAGCGACGTACTTCTAAGCAACCAGGATTGCGCGACAATATGCCGGAAAGAACTTCCATGGCGTATTGAGGATTGGTCTTGAGCTGTTGATCGGCGGCAGCGATTTGTTTCTGCAGACGAGGATCAAGTTCAGTAATAGCTACTTTTTTCATTTAGGGGTTATAAATAGACGTTCGAAAAGTGAGGCTAGGCGGGCGATTGGTCAATCCCTTCGACGTAAAAAACGTAGGTGGCGTCGGAGGGCGGGGCGGAGTGGTTCAGCGATGATTTTCCCCGCACAGCTCATTTTTCCGCAAGTACAGGGGTTAAAAAGGCTTTCCGACAACGAAAAGCCGTAATCAAAGGTTATTTCATCACCCGGTAGAATGTGAGATAACGCACGGAGGTTGGCGAACGCCTCGGTTTCATTCATCACCAGTTCAGCGTTGGGCTCACACGAGTGGTTGGCTGAACGAGCAGGATTTTGGGTATCGGATCCGTCGAGCCAGAGCCCGGGTTTAATTTCTAAAATATAAGTCGCGGCCGACTCCGAAGATTTCTCCGGTCGAGAGGTAAGAACTTTTCCCAAGTAGGGTGCGAGCACTTCGCCTGGCGAAAAGGCGCGGGTGGCGAAGAGACCTTGACCCGAAATGGATGAGGGGCGTGTGGCGACGTCCCAACTA
>JBBAUU010000074.1:0-7732 GCA_040398065.1 Opitutales bacterium
GTTCGCGACAGATTTGCCTGAACGGCGCCACCGCCCACTTGGGTAAAGTAGGTGACTTATTAGTAGTAATGACCTTTGCTGAGGTCACACCCGAGGAAGCCAAATCCTGGCACCCCAAAACGGTTACCCTTTCCCACCAGAACAAAAAAGTTGTTCGAATCGAAAACCCCGACGTCTCCAAAGACCTTCTCAATACTTTCCAAAAATGAGTTACCGCTTATACATTCCAGGACCACTCACTGTTTCTGAATCCATCATCAAAGCGATGGGCAAGCCCATGATTGGTCACCGATCCAAAGACTTCGTTGCTCTCTATGAAGACATGCAGCCCCGTCTTCAGAAAATGTTTTTCACAGCCGATCCCGTCTATTTAGGTACGAGTTCTGCCTGGGGTGTAATGGAAGGTGCCCTCCGCAATGTTTGTAAGAAAGGCGTTCTCAATTGTATGAACGGTGCGTTCTCCGATAAATGGTTCGATGTCGCCAAGCGCTGCGGTAAACAGGCGGAAGCTCTCCAATTCGATTGGGGTAAGCCTGTCGATCCAGCAGCCATTCGTACCGCACTCGCGACCGGTAAGTTCGATTGTATCACCTTCATCCATTCCGAAACTTCGACAGGTACTCTCTCTAATATCTCCGAAATTATGGCGGTTATTCGTGAATTCCCTGATGTTATCTCGATTGCTGACTCCGTAAGTTCATTCTCCACCTTACCTATTAAGAAGGACGAACTCGGTATTGATATTCTTCTTACCGGATCACAAAAGGCCCTCGCCCTGCCCCCTGGCTTAGCGATTTTCTCCGTCAGTGAGCGTGCTCGCACTCGGGCGAAGGAACTTTCCGATCGCGGATATTACTTCGATTTAATCGAGTTCCACGACAACCACACCAAGGGCATGACCCCTTCAACTCCTTGCATCTCTTTATTCTACGGACTCCAACAACGTCTCGTGGAAATTGAAGCAGAAGGTCTGGACAATCGCTACGAACGTCACCGTCGCTTAAACGATAAGGTACGTCAGTGGGGCTTAGCTAAAGGTTTTAGTTTATTACCGAGTCCTGAATTCGCTACCCGCGGACTCAACTGCTTTAAGAACGATCGTAATGCTGATTTAGAACGCTTACTGAAAACTCTTAAATCGCGTCACAAACTGGTGATCGATGGTGGATACGGAAAATTAAAAGGTAAAACCTTCCGCATCTCCAACATGGGCGACGAAACGGACGCTACTATTTCCACACTCATTGCCGCGCTTGATGACTCATTCGCTGAGCAAGGAATATAACCACGATTTGACAAGCGGTTATAATCCTACGCATGGCAAAAAAATCCTCCAAGGCCCCTTCTACTAAAACTGATAGCTCGGTTTTAAAGACTTTAGTCATCGCTGAAAAGCCATCCGTTGCCGCGGATTTGGCTAAGGTGCTCAAGGTTCCAAAGTCAGGCGATGTTTTCGAAAACGATGAATGGATTATTAGCTCAGCGGTTGGTCACTTGGTAAAACTAAAGGACCCAGAAGATCTGGATCCCATTTATAAACGTTGGACGCTTAAAGATCTGCCGATGCTTCCTAAGAAGTATGATGGCACTATCGACGGTTCGATTTTAAAAGTGATTATAAATGAGCGACAAGATGGAGCACGATTTAAACTTCTGAAAGAGCTGATTAAAAGAAGTCATACCATTGTAAATGCTTGTGACGCTGGACGTGAGGGTGAACTTATTTTCGCTTATATTTACAGTCTAGTCGGACATCATCTTCCCACAAAGCGTTTATGGCTTACCAGTATGACGACGGATGCCATTAAAAATTCTTTTGATAATTTATTACCTGGGGACGCTAAGCTAGGATTACGTGATTCTGCAATTGGACGATCGGTAGCCGACTGGTTGGTTGGATTAAATGCGAGCCGTCTATGCACATTGAGAATCGGTGCACGCAGCGAATCCTATCCGGCGGGCCGCGTACAGACCCCTACCCTCATGTTGATTGTCGAACGCGAATTAGAAATCCGTGCGTTCCAACCTAAAGCATTTTGGAAAATCGAAGCCTACTTTAATGTTAAGTCCGGACAATACAAAGGCGTAGCCCAAGTCCCTGGTGTCACTGATCGCAAAGAGGCTGAACGTTTCTTTGATGAGGCAGCCGCCAAGAAAGTTTCTGAAGAGAGTCTTAAAATCGGTGTGGGAACAGTCACCGACGAATGCAAGCCCAAGAAAGAAAGCGCACCTCGTCTGTTCGACTTAACCAGCCTTCAACGTGAAGGTAATCGTCGTTTCGGTTTCTCCGCCAAAACCACTCTCGGTGCAGCCCAAGCGCTTTATGAAAAACATAAAGCCCTTACCTACCCTCGTACCGATTCACAGTATTTACCAGAGGATCACTTGCCCACCGCTAAGAATGTATTGGAATCTTTAATCCAAGGACATTCCGTCGGTAGTTTCGCGAAAGAAGTTTTAGCTAAGGGCTGGCTTAACTCCGCCGGCAAACGCGTTTTCGATAACAAGAAAGTCAGCGATCACTTTGCGATCGTACCCACCGGTACTATTCCGAATGGACTCTCTGAAGTTGAGCAAAAGATTTACGATTTAGTTGTACGTCGATTCGTCGGTGTATTCTTCCCGATGGCTGAATTCGAAGAAACCGTTCGCACCTCTCAGGTCGGTCAGTACAATTTCCGTACCACGGGTAAAGTTTTAGTGGTTGCTGGTTGGCGCGCCGTTTGGGGGCAAGAGGCGGAAGCGGAAGAAGACAAAGATAAAGAAGGTGCAGCGAATCTCCCAGCTCTCAGTGATGCCGATGGTAAACCACCACAAGCCAAGGTAGCGGACATTGATGTTAAACAAGATGCCACCAAGCCGCCGGCTCGTTTTAACGAAGCATCACTCTTAGGTGCGATGGAAAATGCCGGTAAACTCGTGGACGATGATGCCCTAGCAGAGGCCATGAAAGAGCGCGGATTAGGTACACCGGCGACACGTGCGCAAACCATCGAAGGCCTGTTGGGACAAAAGTATATCGAACGACAAGGCAAAGAACTTGTGCCCATGGCTAAGGCTTTCCAGTTGCATCAATTTATTCATGCCAAAGGTTTATCCTTCCTCTCTGAGCCTCAGCTCACGGGCGAATGGGAATATCAATTAAAACAAACCGAACACGGCGAACTTTCAGTTCAGAAATTTATTTCTGGTATCAAAACACAAGTAGAAGTTTTTATTAATCAAGGCCGCGTAGAACCCGAACCGACTGTGGTGCAACCTGAAGTCTTATCACCGTCCGATAAAAAGCCCATGCTGACGAATGGTGAAAGTTATTTTTCACAGGATCGTTCGGCCGATGGTAAGAAACCGATGGTGATTGTTTATAAAGGTGTCAATGGACACGAAGTGACGCCTGCGGAACTCGCTGAACTCATTGAGAAGCGTCGGATTGGACCATTTAATGACTTCAAATCGATGAAGTCGGGTAAGAACTACACTGGTTATATTGATTTAGTGGATGAAGATTCCATCGTCTCGTGGAAGAAGAAACCCGAGGAAGCTCCGGCCAAAGATGAAAACGGAGTCGAAAAGCCTAAGCGCAAAACCAAGCCCAAGCCGCCCACGGGTCGACTCAAAGGTGTACTCTATTTACCCCCACGCGAAGGAGCTGCCGGAAATCCCGACGCCTTTGACGCTGAGTGGCCGGTTCTGGGTAATTGCCCAGTCTCGGGCCTCCCCGTTCAACAAACGCCGTCAGCGGGCTACCGAGTGTGCCCACAGAAGGCTGCGGAGGCTGGAGCCAAGAAGACTTTTGGTCTCAGTGCCGAAATGCTCAAATGCCCCATTACTCCCGAGGATATCAAAGCCTTACTGTCGACTGGTAAAACTTCGTTGAAGAAATTTATCTCCAGAAAAACCAATCGAGCATTCGAAGCGTATTTAGTAGCGGATAAAGATAAAGGTTGGTGGTTCGAGTTTCCTCCGCGCAAGCCCAAGGGTCCTCGCAAGGCCTCAGGCGAATCTTCCGAGAAGTCCTCGGACTCGAATCCTTACTAGTTTTTCTTCTCCCAAGACTGACGTGGGATACGTTGGAGAATGGTAAGATTTAATTGATCTTCCATAAAACGCAGATGCTCCAAATCATCAGGTGCATGATCATCTTCGTGGCTGAGTTTCTTTTGCCAGACTTCGCGATACCAATCGTAGGCGGCTTTGGTTTGTCCACTTTCCCAAAGAGCTCGAGCACACATAAAATGGACAAACCAGGGTGCGTTTTTACTTTCCGAGGCACGTTTGTAATAAGCGGCCGCTAATGAAAAATCTTTTAGTTTCAGTTCCGACATTTGTCCCGCTGAAATTAAAATTCCAACATTTCCTCCGGTGTACTTAATGCCCTCCTCGAAGACATTAATTCCATGTCGTGCGTATTTTTTAAATAAGTCATCTTGGATTTCCGCACTGACTTTTGCATATCCACCCCGTTTGCGAATTTCCCAGTGGGCCATGTCGTATCCAATCACGTAGCCCGTGTTCTCCCAAAAATAACGCGCCCGAGGATCCAACATGCAAGCTGTACGCATCAGCGCTTCACAACCTGCACGATCGCGTCTTTCCCAAAGCACATAGCTTCTAATCCAAGCTCCGTCGGCCACCACTGTACGAAAACCTCCTAAGATACCCAGTAGCACGCCCTGCCCGAGACTCGGCTCAATTTGTTTTTTGCCCATCTCAGGAATCGAAACGCGAACCTTCATCCAAGAAAACTCAGCAATCACTCCAGCCAACCCCAGGCCAATGATTGCGATAATCCATGGGACGCGAGACGACTTCATTAAATTTCCCTCTGACGAAACATTAAACTTCCGATGAATAGGAATACGACGATGTAACAACTACCGGAGAATAACGCCAAGGTCACCGCACCATCGGCGACGGATCCGTGATCCAAGGTTAAGGCGTCACCGATATTAAACTGCTGCAAGTTAGGAATAATATAAGTGGATACAGTTAATAATAATTTTGAAAAAATATTAAGATCGCCGGGCTTAAGAAGAGTCTCTTGCGCTAACCATTGGAGTTGGCCTGCTACTACCAGCATCGAACCCACGATGACGGTGAAAAGAAATGTCCGGGCCAGGGAGGCGACCATCAGAATCATTGCCGCGACGACCCCGAGGCGTGCCCACTGCATCCCAGTATAAGAGAATAAGCCCGTAATACTGAGCTCAGGCGGGGCTTTGCCGGCTTCGATCGCCGCTACCGTCAGCTCCTGGCAACGTGCCCATAAAATGATACCGAGGAGTGTTGAAAGCGTGAAAATAAAAACTCCTAGCACTAACCATACGCCGATAAATTTTCCGACCAAAAATTCTGTGCGGCTCACGGGCTTCGCTAATAACGTCAGTGCCGTGCGATTATCCATCTCCGCAAAAAACAGTTGGGCTGACATGACCACCGCGAGCACCGATCCAAATAAGAACATGCCACCGAAACCAAAATCGCAGACGAATTTTAATTCACCGTGGCCGAAATCTAAAAACCTTAAGGAGACGGATGAGAGTACCAAGGCGGCAGAAAGTAAAATTAGGAAAGCGAAGAAGCGCTGACGAATGGCTTCTAAAAATGTCAGCCGAGTCATCCATGAAATACGGGTTAAGGAGGCTTTCATAAAATTAGGCATCGCGACTCCCTGTCACAAGTTCACGGAATAAATCATCGAGCGAACGACGTGGGTGAGTGAATGAAGTAACCCTTGCTCCGTGTTGAGCTAAGACTTCTTCAGCAGCACGCCGCGCCTCAGGTGTTAAGTTTTCGACGGTGATAATGGTTTGGTCACGGCGGGTTAAAACATCATCCACCCTGCCCTCGAGTACGAGTTTTCCGCGATCCATAATCGCAATCCGATCACAGACCTGCTCGACCTGTCCTAGTAAATGCGAACAAAGAACAATGGTTTTACCCTTTGCTTTCATCGCTTTTATCATTTGTCCGATGGCCGCTGAGCCCACGGGATCAACTCCGGCAGTCGGTTCATCGAGAATTACTAATTCCGGATCATGCACGATGGCTTGGGCTAAACCGATACGTTGTAACATTCCTTTAGAATACGTACCGATGGTTCGGTCGCCGGCCTCAGTCATCGCGGTTAAAGCTAAGGCCTCTTCAACTGCTGGATTAACGGACTCGGCTTTCACTCCACTCAAACGTGCGCAGTAAGCCACGAGTTCACGACCGGTGAGGAATTTATGGAAATACGGTGCTTCGGGTAAAAATCCGGTACGCGAACGTGCTGCGGTAGTAGCAAAGGGAAAACCTAGTATGGAAATTTCACCCGCGGTGGGAGAAACTAATCCTAAAATAATTTTTAAGGTCGTACTCTTTCCGCAACCATTCGGACCCAGCAAGCCGAAGACTTGCCCACGCGGAATTTCAAAGGACACATTGTCGACGGCACGGAGTTTCAGTCCGCGTAGCCCAATACGAAAATCTTTAGTCAGACCTTTAACGGCAATGGCTGGACCAGTATTCATTTTTTAATAATAAAGTTATTCGTGGTACGAACCCCAGAAAAATTTCTCTGTTCAACGCCACGGATATGTCCGTCCAGCGACTTCTCGATAGTTTCGCAGAGTCCATCGATCTCCTTTTGCGAACCTTCGGCGTGAAGGTAGACTCGCCCGTCGGTGAGATTTTGGACAAAGCCCGTTATGTCATAGCCACGGGCAATGGCCAGACCTTGGGCACGAAAACCCACCCCTTGGACGTGTCCAGTGTACCAAACTTCCCGATGGGAGACATGGGTTGACATTTTGGTGGTTTTGAGGACTCTTTCTATTAACTTCAGTCACGCAATCGCAATATATCACACTACACTATGAACCTCCCCCTCGCTCAACTTGATGGTCCTATTGTCTGGGCAATTATCATTGTCGCTGTCCTTCTGTTCGGTGGCTCTAAAATCCCTGAATTGGCCCGCGGACTTGGTAAAGCCAAACGTGAGTTCAAAAGAGCCTCTGAAGATGTTAGTGACGAGGTACGCAATGTCGTCGATGAAGATGATCGTCGCCAAGCTCGCATTCGCGCTATCGAAGAAGAGGAACGTATTAAGATTCGTGCCCGCATTGAACAAGAAGAGCGCGCCAAACGTTCCGGCGAAGGCCATAAGAACTAATTTCTAGGGCCGCACAACGGCCCTTTTTTTGGTATGTTTACTGGACTCGTCCAAGCTGTCGGTGAAATCACTTCCCTGGATAAAAAGCCCCACGGCGGCTGTGTTCTTACGATTAAGAGTCCGGTCCTCAAAAATGTCGTGCTCGGTGAAAGCATCGCGGTGAATGGCTGCTGCCTCACCGTTGCTGAATTCAAAAATGACGAAGCACAATTCTTCTTACTTGAAGAAACCTTGAGACTTACGAATTTGGGAGAATTGGAATTGGGCAGTCTGGTTAATCTCGAGCCCAGTTTAAAGCCCACTGATCGAATGGGCGGACACTTTGTCAGCGGTCATATCGACAGTTGTGGCCTCGTGAAGTACTGGGGGCTCGATGGAGCCGACTGGAGACTAGAGATTGAAGTCGCCCCTGAACTCTTGCGCTACGTGGTTCGAAAAGGCTGCATCGCCATCGATGGCATGTCTCTTACTGTTGCGGATGTTCTACCTAACGGAGTAAGAATTTGGATCATTCCACACACCTTAGATGTCACTAACTTAAAATTAAGAAAAGTAGGTCAACGCGTGAACATCGAAACG
>JBBAUU010000075.1:0-7571 GCA_040398065.1 Opitutales bacterium
TCCTGCAGCTAAAAGTCCGCCTGAGAAAAAGAATCAAGGCCCCGAGTTAGATTTATTCGGGTAAGTCGCGGTGCTCATTCCAACTACACGAATTAAACTTAGCCCAACATCCTTCGTGGTGTGATTGATCGTAAATCGGGGAGTGGACATTGACTGGCTCACTATTGAGTGCCTTGCCCAGAACTTTAGGAAAATCTTCAGCGAAAAGTTCCCAGTCGCAACCTGCTAAGAGTGTGCGTGAAATGTAGCCTTCGATTAAAAGACCGTGTTTATTACGTTTTTGGGCCGCACCAGCGACTTTACGATTATCTTCCACCAAGACCAAATCATGGGGCTCAGCGTGATGCTCACATTGATCAGGAGCTTTAAATTCTCTTTGCGCAGAAGGCAACGGGACTAATTTAACTTTGAGTTTTTGTGCGAGCAGACAGTCGAGTAAAGCGCGGTGAACCGTTTCGTAAGCTTCTAGTGTACCAGATTTGTAGAGTGGATGTTCAGGTGGGATCACAATCGCAAATGTCCAATCCTCCATGTGCGAAACTAAACCACCGCCCGTTGAACGACGAACCAATGGAATGTGAGGTGGGACAACCGCACGATATTTTTTCCATTCTTGCGAAACACCAAAAGTGTAAGCCGGTTCGGACCAAGCGAAGGGACGATAACGAATATTTTGGGGATGCGGATAGTGATCGAGCAACAGTAAGTTGGCCGACATGTTGGCTACAGCGGTGCAATATTCGCGGGGTAGTACATCCATATTAATAATCTAACGACTTCTGAAGTAAACGCACGACCTTTCTGCCAGTTTCCTTTTCATACCAATCCTCACAGCCGCGGGGCACACGTAATTCCCCTAATTGGTCAATAAATGTCTGGGCAGGCGTCCGAAGTTTACCCGCAAGAGGGTGGAGTAAGAAGCTAAGATTACGGGGACGCATGGGGTCATCGGTGACATTTTCCCGAGTCACTGGCTTAATGAGTTTTTCGGAATTCAGACCGAAGTGCTCAGCGATTTTTTGACCAATCGAATAACGACTCAGCGCATCCAGCCCCGCCCAGTGATAAACGCCATTGAGTGTCGTCCTCTCACACAACTCTACGGCGACATCCGCAAGATTACTATACGAGACGGGTTGACGAATCTCATCGGTAAAAAGCGAACTTACTTTACCGGCAGCCCACTCATGAAAAAGTCGTTCATGGAGTGAGAATTGTCCGGTAAAAGAATTTCCATTGAGAACCGAAGTTCGGACGACTGCCGAATGTTCTCTGCCGTAATTTAATACAGCTACCTCACCGGCAGCCTTGGTTGCGGCGTAAGTGTTGAGCGGACGGGGCTGATCGGTGTGCCCATATTTGCCTGATTTTCCATCGAAAACCATGTCCGTAGAAAAATGGATCAGTTTACCGCCCACGTGGAAACAAAGTTGTGCCAATCTCTTCGGCAAATGTTCGTTCAGAGCTGCGGCTAATTCTTTATTAGATTCGCAGTCATTTATTTTAGTTAAGCCTGCACAATTGATGACGGCCTGTGGAAATTCTTCCAGTATCAGTGATTGCAATTTAACATCGTCGCAAAGATCCATCTGCAAGAAACGAACGGGCTCACTGAGATAGAGAGTGTTTTTGCCGCCGATTGCTAAAACATCATGCCCACGGCGTTGGGCGGCCTCGACTACAGCCCGCCCCAGAAAACCGGTGGCTCCTGTAACGATAATTCGCATGCTTCGAACAAATATAAAAAAACTGATTTAGGCAAGCGGGGAGGGCGTTCCGACGCTTGCCAAATTGCCAAGGATGGTTTGATATCTAACTTTATGCCGACCTATTCCGAATTGGCCAATCATCAGGTGCTCTCACAGCCGGTCTACGAGGCTGGGCGTCCTATTGAAGTGGTGGCACGAGAATTCGGTCTCGATCCGAGTTCAGTCATTAAGTTGGCCTCGAATGAAAACCCTTTAGGCCCATCGCCCCTCGGACTGGCCGCAGCCAAAAAGGCTTTAGAGTCAGCCCACCTTTATCCCGACGGTGGTTCGACATTCTTGCGCGAAAAACTTGCGAAAGTTTGGTCTATGCAGCCGAACCAATTCGTCATCGGTAATGGTTCTAACGAAGTCATGATTCTTTTGGCTCAAGCTTTCTTGCGCCCTGGCAGTGAAGTTATTTTCGGATCACAAGCTTTCGTCGTCTATAAATTAGCCACACTCATGCAAGGGGCTACACCGGTCGAAGTACCGATGCCGAATTTCTGTCACGACTTGAAGGCGATGCGTGCAGCGGTAACCGACAAAACACGTATTTTATTTTTAGCCAGTCCGAACAATCCCACCGGCGGAACGGATAATCCACAAGACATTGTTGATTTAGCGAAATCATTACCCGACCACGTTATCTTTTGTTTAGATGAAGCTTACACCGAGTATTTAGATTCATCCGCGGACTTACGCGAACTGATCAAGGCCGGACGCAAAGTCGTGGTCACTCGCACCTTCTCCAAGGCTTATGGCTTAGCTGGACTACGCATTGGCTATCTCATGGGCTCCAGCGAAGTTTGCGGAATACTCAATCGCGTGCGCCAACCATTCAATGTCAACTTGCCTGCGCTCGCCGCCGCCGAAGCGGCTTTAGATGACCAAGAGTTTCTGAATAAGAGTAAAAAAGTTAACGCAGCGGGTATCGCTCAATTAAGCCAAGGTCTTAAGGCCTTAGGCTTTAAATATATCGACGGCAAAGCGAACTTCTTAGCCGCACAAATTCCTAATGCCGAAGAAGCATTTATTAAACTACAGAAAGTTGGAGTCATCGTGCGTCCGCTCAAAGGTTACGGTATGACTGGCTGGCTGCGACTCACCATTGGCACGGAAGCTCAAAATGCACGCCTCCTCAGTGAGCTCAAAAAACTTTGATATGAATTTCGAAGAAGCGATTAAACTCTGTCACGAAAAAGACCCACGGTACAGCCCACAGTCTTATCACCTGGTGCGCATGGCATTAGATTCCGCCCAAAAACAGGTGCACGGAGAGGAAAAAAAAGGGAGCAAGAAAACCAATCGTCACGTCACGGGCAAAGAACTCCTCGAGGGCTTTCGTATTCATACCTTAGAAACGTACGGACCTCTCTCCTTCGCTTTGTTAAGCAACTGGGGCATCAAGAAGAGTGTCGATGTCGGTAACATCGTCTTTAACATCATAGATACAGGGCTTTTTGGACGTTCACCCGAAGATCAAATCGAGGACTTCGTCAATATCTACGACTTCAAAGAAACGTTTCTAAAGCCGTTTGAGCCGAAAGAAAAGTATCCTAAGCCGTAACCCAGGAAATCGCTTTGACTTGGCGGCAGCCAGGAAGTTCGCGGATTTTCTGTAATAAACTTTTCTCAAAGAATCTGGCTTCGGATTTAATCACAGCGCTTTCGCACTGAATAATCAGTCGACCATCTTCGATGACTCTCAAGGGCGCGCAACGACGAGCTAACTTCAGAGGTAATAATTTACTCCATGAGGCCACAATCGCATCCTCGGGTACTGGCTTATCGAGTCGCAGTTTTTTAAATGCCTGCGTCACAGCGTCATCGATGGACACACTCTGACGAAAAGTGGATCGACCTTTGTCTTCAGGTAGGCCGCGTAAGTTCGCTAATAAATTAATGACATTTCTGGAAAAGCGCCCTTTCTTTTTACCCTCGGTTAAGACGGCCCGCACTACGTAGGGAATCTCTTCAAGTTTTTCTGCGCGTAGACAATTTTCAGGGGCATGACGACCACCGACAACGATACCTAAAACACCCGCATCGCGTGCGCCGATACCATCTTCATCCGGATTATCACCAATATGAGCGAGTTGGTTAAGTGGGATTTGTAAAGTACGTGACACATGCTGAAAAGCCCGAGCATCAGGTTTTCGATAGCCAATTTCATCGGCTAAAAATACTTGATCGATAAATTTAAGTAGATCGAGTTCTCGCAAGACCTTGTGAATTCTAGCATCGGTATTCGAAAGTACACAGACCTTTAATCCCAAAAATCGGAGCGCCGTGAGCGAACTAATAGATCCCGGAGTCAGTTTCCAAGACTTGGCCGAAGCAAAAGCTGTCCAACATTTTTCTGCGACTTCGTCTCTTTTTTCATAAGGCAGATGATCACCCAGCGTACGACCAACCACTTCTTTCCAAAACGCTTCGGGCTTTAGTTTCGATGAAACACTTTTAAAGGCCGCCGGAAATTGTTCGTTAATTAATTTAGCTGGAATAGTTACTCCGCATTTCTCAGCGACATCAGCGTAGATTGCACCCACCGAAGGGTAGGGCGTCAGTAGGGTTCCGACTAAATCTAAGGTGATGGCTTTTAGGGCACGCATGACTCTCTAAAGTTCAATTTTGGATGTTTTCGTTAAAGATTCGGTTAATTATTCTCTAATTGTATGGGTTGACCCTATCTCTCGACTTGTTAAATTTCCAGCCTCAGTCATACACAACTTATGCACTTCAACAGGTTTACCCCCCTAGCTTTAGTTTTAATTGCATTTTCATTAATCGGATGCAGTTCCAGCCCCAGAGCACAAAAATCGATCAACTTCACCAAAGTTTACGTCGACACCCCTCAGACATCGGATTTTTCAAATAATGTTCAATTTAACTCAACCGTTGTTGAATGCGCTGAAGGCGAATTAAGAAGTCGTGGTTTTACAGTTACGCAGTCGAAAGCAGATGCCGATGCCATCCTCCGCAGTACTTGGCGTATTTCCAATAACGGAAATAATGTCCGCAAAGACGAAGTTTCTCTTACACTTTCGATGAGCCTTTTCAATAAACAGGGACAAAAAGTTTTCTCCTCTGATTCTGGTTCAGCCGTGCCAGTCAGTTTCTGGAGCGTGGCTAAAACCGCAACTGCCGTGAACAATGTTTTGGCAAAGTTGCCCGTCGTCACAGTGCCCGCTAAGTAAGCTGTTCGCGAGCCTTTAGTTTTAATTCGATCTCAGTTTTTAATTGAGATAGTTGAGGCATGTTTACGCCAGCGGCTTGCCCACGGCGAAGCGGTTCACCCCAAAGGCCTGTGACTTCTACCTCTCGTCCTTCTAAGTAATCGATCAAACTCGAAGGCCGGTAGGCACCCATCCCCGTCGTCACTTTCAATTGTCGCTCAATATGCTCATCCTTGAATGGCACCCCGCAGGCCGCCGCTGCCGCCTGTACTTCTTTCATTAGTTCAATCGCCCGCTCACGCAGTAAATCATTAGCCATAATTTTATCGGTGGTGATTCCACCCGCCGCGATAGCCAAACCATTAAAGGGAATATTCCAACAAAGTTTTTTCCATAGAACTGCGTCGAGTGATTGTTCGGACTGACAGTCAATTCCCGCTTCAGTAAATAAACTTACACATTGCTTTACCGACTCACTGGGCGGACCATACGCT
The DNA here is from genome assembly GCA_040398065.1 of Opitutales bacterium. Lineage (GTDB taxonomy): Bacteria > Verrucomicrobiota > Verrucomicrobiia > Opitutales > UBA953 > UBA953. The sequence goes on from JBBAUU010000075.1 coordinate 5,419, forward strand.
GAGGCCATGCGAACGTAGCCGGCATGTGTATTTTCTACAACGCCTGGGCTGAGACGATTAATACATACAAAACAAAGGCCTGCGACGATTCTCTCAGCGGGAATAATGGACGCAAAGGTCTCACAATTTCCCATGCCATTTTGCAAAGTAAGCAGAACTGTATTTTTACCAATTAAAGATTTTATGAAATCGGGTAGGGTGTGATTAGCGGTCGATTTAGCGGCGATCACAACCAAATCGCAAACGCCTATCGCCGTGCAGTCCGGATAGGCTTTTTTGATCTTAACAATCTTATCCCCCTTGGCATCGCGCATGCACAATCCATTCCGGTTAATGATTTCATAATCCCGTCGGGTTACGAAATAGACTTCATGACCCTTCAGAGCTAACAGCCCTCCATACCAGCCACCAACGGCTCCAGCTCCAACAATCGCAATTTTCATTTTGTATTCAGATTTCGGCGAACCATCGAATGCACGATCGACTTACTTTGGGTCGGAAAATCTAAAGTGTAATGCAGGCCTCTGCTTTCATGACGTTGCAACGCGCAATCAATAATTAGTTCCGCCACTTGAATGAGATTTCGTAGTTCGAGTAAGCGAGGTTCCACTTTGAAGTTCCAATAATACTCGCGGACTTCTTCGCTCAGTGTACGGATACGCGTTTGGGCGCGTTTTAAGCGCTTGGTTGAACGCACGATACCTACATAGTCCCACATGGTTCGACGGAGCTCATCCCAATTGTGAGTTAAAACCACGCGTTCATCGGTGTCGCCCAATGCACCATCAACCCACGCGGGGAGAGTAAAGTTAGCCTCAACTTTATTTTTAATATCATTATCCGCTGCCGCCGCTCCGTCATGGGCTAATACGACTGCTTCAAGTAGTGAATTAGAGGCTAATCGGTTTGCACCGTGGAGTCCAGTGCTGGCCACTTCACCCACCGCATATAGTCCAGGCAGGGTAGTCCGACCACTAAGATCTGTGGTGACCCCACCGCACAGGTAGTGTGCCGCTGGAACTACTGGAATGTAATCTTTAGTTAAATCAAAACCAGCTTTGAGACAGGTAGCATAAATATGCGGGAAGCGTTCGGCCAAATGTCCTTGGGCAACTTTGGTGATATCCAGTAAAACGTGTGGCGCACCATCACGCTTCATGACTGAGTCAATTGCCCGAGCAACCACATCGCGGGGTGCCAAATCTCCCAGAGGATGAAAATCTTTCATGAATGCTCGGCCATTCATGTCTCGTAAAATCGCACCTTCACCACGTACGGCTTCAGAAATCAGAGCGCGACTACCATCCGATGACTTTAAGGCCGTGGGGTGGAATTGCACCATTTCCATATCGCGGATTTCAGCTCCAGCACGATAGGCCATCGCAATACCATCGCCCGTGGCGATATCCGGATTCGTCGTGAATTGATAGACCTGACCAATTCCGCCGGTTGCTAAAACAACGACAGTCGCTGACAAAGTTTCGACCTTACCTTGTTGAGTATTCAAAACGTGAACTCCGACCACTCGATCTTCTAAAGTGTTCACACTTGAATTTTGAATTTTCGATAAAGTAATTAAATCGATAGCTAAATGATGTTCGAGAATTGTGATATTCTTTTGTAAATTTACTGCACGAATGAGTGCCGACTCGATGGCGCGGCCGGTCATATCGCGGGCGTGAAGTATTCTTCGTTTAGAGTGTCCGCCTTCCCGACCTAAATCCGGATTTCCATCGGCACCATTTTCAAATTTCACTCCCCACTCAATTAATTCAGCAACGCGTGCAGGTCCCGACTCAATAATATGTTTTACGGCATTGAGTTCGCACAAGCCATCGCCCGCCGTGAGCGTGTCATTGACGTGACTCATGAAATCATCCGTCTTGTCAGTCACACAAGCGATCCCACCTTGTGCCCAATTGGTGTTGGATTCGCTGCTGGTCTTCTTGGTGACCACCGCAACGGAACGGCCATAGCGGGCTAAATTGAGGGCGAAACTGAGCCCCCCAATGCCACTACCAATAATAATTGCGTCGAATTGCTTGGCCATTCGTGGAAAATCTACGGTTTACACGACTATCAACAAGCGAGATTTGACGAATTGGTCACAATCTTCATTTAATCGACCCTGTGGAATACATTCTCATCGGCAT
>JBBAUU010000076.1:0-7461 GCA_040398065.1 Opitutales bacterium
GGTTAGTTTACCGCCATTGAGCTTCGTGAAACTGGTAAGGCTACTGACTGGACTATTAAAGATAACATTATTTCCATTCGTATCAAACTGAGCGTCACCTGATGATAAATTACTGGAAACATCAAGGGTCACTCCTGAGTCTAATTTTAAGACACCGAGTGTGCCATCAAATCCAATTTGACTGTTAGCAGCCAGGGCAGTGGTTGACTGTAACTGCAAGATACTATCCTTGATCGTAATCTTTGAGGTGAACGTATTCGTTCCAGCTAGGTAAACTGGGTTAAATTGATCACCCGTATTTACGGTTATACCATCGGCACCATTCAGTCCGCTGACATTTTGTAGCGTACCCTTGGTCCAATTAAAGGCGACATTTGCACCTGCGCCAGATGTACCGATGGCGTTTCCACCCATGTCGAGCGTGCCACCGTTCAGATTCAAATTAAAGGCCGATGTTCCTGCACCACCCGTGCGGGTGATATTTCCGCCCATCGTCAGAGTTCCACCGGTTAAATTTAGATTTGCCGTGGCGCTGGTATTAGCTGCCGCGGAAGCACCGTTGATTGAAGCAATGTAAACAGAGCCGCCATCAATGTTGATTGAACCAGTTACATTGGGCGTACCCGTCGTTGTAGCTAACGCTGTGGCCATGGCAACTGCTCCGACGGTAGACGAATTAGTTCCAAAAAACTCAATTAGACCTGCTACACTGCCACCCGTGCTCGATGCTCCGTGACGGGCTAAATCTACAGATCCGATTTTTACCTCGCCGCCACCGAATGAAACGAGTCCAACCATGTTTCCGGTAATGGTTGATGAAGGACTCTTACCATTGAGAGTACCAACCGCTGTACCGTTGTGAGACTTATTAGCTATGTTTAAGGTCGTAGCATCAAATGTGCCCGTATCAAAAGCCAAGTAGCCCGAACCATAACCTGAACCATTACCTGTCAAACTCTCACGCTTCCCGACGGTTACGGTACTCATTGATAAATCAACCAAGTAGCCACTTAAATCCATCGTACTGACTTGATTATTACCCGTGCTATTAGTTGCCGACTGAACATTAAGTATGGCTCGTCCGGATCCAGCTTTGTTACGTAAAGTGAGTGTGCCAGTTCCAGTGTTAAACTTTAAAACATTGATTGCTCGAGTATTCGCTCCGCCGACCGTGAGTGTATCTACATTTAAGATAGTATTCCCGGCACCTAAACTCAGCGTGAATACTTTAGGGTTCGCTTCTACCCCATCAATTAAAAGTGTCGTCGCAACAATGGTACTCGTTGTTGCTAATTTCACCGTAGTACCATCACCCGTTCCGCCCGCACCACCTGTTGAATTAGTATCAGCACCGACACTAAATGTACCAGTACCGAGATACATATTGAGTGAAGCCAAGGCACTCATATCCCAATTTACATAATTAATTTTGTTGGCAGTGGAACTGGCACCGACGTTGACATTTAAATTAGTAGGTGAAACCAAGGTGCCGATATTAAGCGTGCCATTACCGCTCATCGTTAAATTGGTATTGGTGTTAGCGCCATTATCTAGACCCACAGTAACCAGGCCCTTTATATTGAGCGATTTACCTAGGCCGATGATAATATTATTAATACCAGAATTGGATGATGCATCCGTTTGGACACGCAATGAACCCACATTGATCGAGCCATTTGTTAAATCGAGTGTGGAGTGAGTCGACGAGCCAAGGCTCGCTCCGATTTTCAACTCACCCGCCAGATCAATTTGATTATCGGTTGTGACAATCAAACTACCCGAAGTACCGATGGTTAATTTACCCGTACCTGTGCCCGTGATGGTATTGCTTAAAGTAGTATCGCCGAGGCGTGAAAGAATTAATTCCGCACCTGTCGCAATCGTCACCGCACCCGTACCTAACGATCCTGTGCTGGTGCCGTTACCGACATTGAGGGTTCCACTGTTTATCGTGGTCGTACCTTGATATGAATTATTTTGGGTGAGATAAAGTATTTTGCCCGCACCGATACCAGAAATTAATTCACCCGTACCGCTAATCGGTGCAGCAATCGTATAGTCAGCATGAGCGCCGATGTTTAGTGTACCATTATTCGTGATGCTGGTAATGGAACTAAATGAACCCGTCGAGCTTAGAGCATAACTTGCAGTGGTACCAATCGTGAGAGAGCCAGTGAGTGAGTTAACGCCCGTTTGTGTCACCGACCCAGCCGATATTTTTAAATCACCAGTGCCCGAGATTGTTCCTAAATTATAGGCAGCTGATTTAGCGTATTCAAAAGTTCCATTGTTTGCGAAACTAGCTGAAGTAGAGAAGCTACCGTTTGCACCAATGGTTAAAGTAGCACCTGAAGAGATAGCCGTTGTACCAGTAAATGTATTATTACCCTGTAATTCTAGTTGGCCGTAGTTTAAATTTAATCTACCAGAACCAGAAAATATCGCGGAGGTGGAAAGAAAACCGGTTCGGTTAAGATTCAGTGTTCCCGAAGCGCCGATTGCGATATCTCCCGCAACAGATCCGGTAGCACCAGCATTACCCAGTTGCAGTATACCATTCGTCACAGTCGTCAGACCCGTGAACGTGTTGTCGCTCGTTAAAACTAAAGTGCCACTCCCGGTCTTCGTTAAAAGTAGCGCATTCGTAGAACCATTTTGGAGAAGCCCATCAAAAGTATTTGTACCCGAAGCGATATTTAAGGTTAACGTTGAATTGGTAGTAGCGCTGCCATTCTCAACGATTGGCGTGCCGACGTTTCCAGTGTCGTTTGATAAACCTGTCAGCGTTGCGTTGTTACCTTTGAGACTTAGTTTGCCCGTTGCCCCCGCACCAAAGGTAAGAGAGTTCGCACTTCCTAAAGCACCTGTAGCGCCTAATTCTAATTGAGCGGCACCATTTAAATTAATATTACCCGTAAAAGTATTTCCGGGATTATTGAGGACGAGCGTTCCGTTGTTAACTGTGATGCCTCCAGAAATACTCAGCGGGGCATTTAAATCAACGTTGGCCGACCCATTTTTAATTAAAGGCTTAATACCTTCGATGCCAAAACTCGTGGAGGCGGCAGAGTTAACGGTGTAGTTATTGATTGAGTTGTCGAAAGTTAAGCCATTAGGCGAAACGGCTTCGGCAAGAGTCACAACAAAGTTAGTGGCCGAATCATCAAACGTCACAATATCACCCGCTAAATAATCTGCAGGATCTCCTGAACTGGAAAGTTTCCAATTAGCGTTTGCCGGTGTCGTTGTCCAAACTGGGGTTAGTGAAGAATCGCCACTCCACTTTAAGGTATCACCCGTGGTCGTCAGTGTAATTAAATTATTCAGAGTATCATTAACTAACGTTTTGATTTGGCGGTTATACGTTCCCGTTATCGTACCGAGCGTAAACGCATCAAAATTATCTAAGGAAGTATACTGTAGGACTGTGAAAGTGCTGTTATCCGCCAACTGCGTTGTATTGTTGATATTAATCGTGATGGAACCAACGCCACCGAGCGCGGAAATATTACCAGCTTTAAGAATAGAGGAAGCGGTATCGGTATTAACATTTGCTAAATTGATGATGGCACTGCCCGAAAAGGTGAGAGCGGAAACGGTCAAAGCGCCACGGGAGGCGTCGGCGAGTGTGGTGTCTCCAGCCGTAATAATTCCGTTTGCGGAAACTGTTACCGGACCACTGATAGTACCCTTCCCCGTTAACGTTGCTGAGCCTGCGACGGTAACTCCAGAGGATGCTAGAGTATTATTAACTCGGAGTGTCCCATTATTAACGGCCGTCGTTCCAGTATAAGATAATGCCGAAGAAAATATCTGCGTGCCTGAACCAGATTTAATCACATTACCTCCACCGGTAATGTCACCCGAGAAATTTCTGCTATCTCCATCGCCGATGGTAAGATTAGCGGTGCCGATTGAAACTGTACCAGAACCAGCGACGCCTTTCACACCTTGATCGGTATTATTTAGATCTAGCGTAGCACCCGATTGAACAACAACGCTCGAACCACTTGAAAGCACGCCTGCACTCGATGCTGCCAGCGTGCCTTGATTGATAGTAGTATCGCCAGTGTAAGTGTTGGCGGCATTAAGATTTAAAACCCCATTACCATTTTTAGTAAGGGAACCACCAGAACTCGTTAAAGCCGCCCCTATGGTTATAGTCTGTCCGTTGGTATCTAAATTATATTGCTGTCCAGCTGCATTACTAAAACGTGCAGAATAATCATTGGTATTATTTATCGTAAATTTAAGGGCACCTCCGGTGAAACTAATCGCACCGGTAGACCCAATTGCCGTGGCACTGTCTAATTGTAAACTACCACCCGCCAATGTCGTTCCACCATCATAGGTATTATCTCCCGAGAGTGATAAAGTACCTGAACCAGCTTTAATTAAACTTCCGCCAGAACTAATGAGAGCAGAGCTCCAAATTACATTCTGTCCGTTCGTATCTACGTTATACTTCTGTGCGGTAGTGCTATTGCCATTGAAACGACTGGAGTAGTCATACTGATTATTCCCGGAGTATTGGAGATAACCACCGTTCATCGTGATTAGGCCTGTTATACCTAAAGGTCCAGAAACTCCCGGGTTCTCAGCGCTTCCGAGATTTATATAACCTGAACTAAGAATCACACCTGCATCGAAGGTGTTGGCGCCGTTCAGTGTTAAAATACCATTACCACTGTTCTTATTTAAGCCACCCTTGGTTGCCGCAGAAACACCAGTAGCATTATTTTGTAATACGCCGTTAAAAACAATATTACCGTCACCATCTATTTGAAGATAGCGAGCAGGCAAAGTTGATGCCGATCCGACGATATCAAAACTTCCGGTCACGTTGACAGTGACCCCAGAATTTATAGCCAGAATTTTAGTTAATGAACCACCGCTTTGAGCGTTTCCAGACAAGGCATCAAAGGTGAGCGTGGAATTTCCACCGACGGTGGTGAACGTTAATTTACCACCAAAGTTAAGTGCATTCATGCGATACGCATTACTGTCAGCCAAGCCACCTGTGAGAACGAGTTCACCGGTGTCACCTGTACTACCACCGGAACCTAAAGTGGCTGACGCACCCAAGGCACTTGGGGTTGAAACCTGGATTTTACCAGCCGTCAATTTTATGGAGCCCGTCAGACTATTACTACCTGACAGTGTTAAAACTCCTGTACCCAATTTTTGAAGAATACCACTACCAGAAATGGGACCAGAAATATAAGTGTTGGATACTCCATCAATCGTTAAAGTACTTGAAGATGTATTAACGCCACCCGCGAGAGTGATTGTACCATACCCTGCACTGATTGTTGAACTGCTTGTCGCTGTAATTAAACCAGCATAGGTTGCGGCGTTGGTACTAGTATTTTTAATGACACCCGTATTTAACGCACCGCTACCTTTGATGCTCGTCGCATAGGCTCCGAGCATGGTCTGACCATTTAAATCTACGCTGAAACCGCTATTAACAGTCACCGCACCGTAGGCCTGTGTTATAGCTGAAAAACCCGAGGCCGTAGTACCCGCGTAATAAGCGGTGGCACTACCCGGAGTACTCGGAGCGGTTGCGTCACCGACTCTATTTCCACCAAATGCATAGGGACTGCCAATAACCACCGTTCCACCTGAGGCTATACCATCACCAATTGTCGTTGTTCCAGTATAAGTATTCCAACCTGTGATATAAGTCGTAGCGGTATTCGTGACAACAAGATGTCCAGCCGCTTGCGGTGTACCATAAGAGGATGTCGATGATCCACGATTATTTCGGTAACTGTCATCCATACTTCCAGAAACAGTAATCGTGCCACTACCAGTAAGTTTTAAATAAGATGGACTGGAGGTACTTCTTCCCGCGAGAGCCAATGCTTGTGCTCGGCCTTGGGCTGTAGCGAATATTCCCGCCTGAGCAGCGCTAGAGCCAACACTTATAGCCCAATCATAAGCGTATGGATTGATGATGAAAGAACTCGAATTTTGTCCAGCGAATGTCAGCGTACCTAATGAATTTGCCTGATTGAAAACTACTGCTGCCGAAGTACTCGATCCGCCTTGTGGACCGAGTATACTATTAAACGTAATGGCAGAACTCGAAGCATTATAAATAGCTGGCTGAGTTTGCGTTGATGAACCTACATCATTTTTTCGAGTTGAGTTAGCAGTAAACGTATAGCTAGGCGCTCCCAAAATAAAATTGAGCGAACCAACCGTACGATTACTACTACCCCAAGAAATGGTTGAAGAGTAAACCGTGCCAGGCGCACCAGGACTGCTTCCGAAAAATAAATTATCTCCAGCTAAATTTCCAGCGGCCGTTCCAGCAGTGGCCGGATTGGTAGAATTTAATGGTGTTTGTGTCCCACTCCACCACGCAGCATTAGCTTTAAAATCTGCGGCACTTGCAGAGGTTCCTCCGAGCCAATAATAATCTACGGCTTGAGCCTTAGGAACTAATACACTTACCGCGTTTTCGAAGTTAGATTTAGTCGCCTGACCCACCGATCCAATCGCAACCACCAACGAAGCTGCATTCATCAGCCACAAAGCATTCTGGCGATTCTTAGAAAGTGTTTGGCGAGGGGAAGCCATGCCAGATACATTATGCAAAAAAATGTAAAAATACAATAGTTTTGCGGAACAATTTAGAGATTTAAGTGTGTGGCTGCAACGCGAACGATTTTCCGTTTACCGTAACTGGGTGTTCAGCTTTTTGTCATCCCCAGATTGTCTTGTTAAAAATCCGAGCGAACAATTTTTCGCAATAGAGATTCAACCAGCCAATAAAAAAGGGGACTCTTACGAGTCCCCTTTTGTTTAGCCTGAGTGAGTCAGGTGTTATCAGTATTAGGCAACCGACTTCTTCTGCTTGCGGCGGCGAATAGCGACTGCTGCGAGAGCGAGGGCGCCGAGGCCGAGACCGTAAGTCGAAGGCTCAGGAATCGACATCATCAACACGGTGTTTCCACCACTGGTGACGGTGTAGACCTTGATGAGTTCCGAGAGACTCTGACCAGCGTATTGAGCTGATACTGGACCGCTACCATCTGCGTACTTCAGGTTGGTGGTGTTGATGGTGAAGAGATCCGCAATGTTGAGACCAGTGCCGAGACCAGTCACTGAACCTGCTTGGAGGAACTTGAAGTCGTAGAACGGATTCTTCTCGAGACCAGAGGTAGATGCACCAGCGGAGTAAACCTGGATGGTGATTCCACCAGCAGTTACACCAGTAACATCCAAGGCACCGGAAGTGAGGAGCGTGCTGTAAGTAACGCCCGCACTAGTCGTCAGATCGTAGTGAGTGTAGTTGGTGTCGAATCCGGCCGCACCTGCGTTAGCAGTCAGACCAGTGATATCGACGCTACCAACATAGACTCGGATAATTGCACCGTTGGTAAGCGCGAAGCCACCTGTGCTGAGTGTGAGAGCGTAGTTAGTAGAGGTACCTACTTGGAGAGTAGC
>JBBAUU010000077.1:0-7404 GCA_040398065.1 Opitutales bacterium
TGACACGCAAGAACCTAACAACTTTTAAACGAATAGTTCAAACCTTATCCCAGCAGGCTCTTTAAAATCTTATCGCGACTCAAGAGATGAAGGAACGGAGTCGCAAACAACTCCGGCTCTTGTTGTGTCCAGTGTATGACTTGCTGGGGCGTACGCCAGACCAGCGAGTCCACTTCGGGTCTAAAAATTTGAGGAGTGAAATCCCCTCTTAATAAATAGGAAACTACGAACTCATTGCCGAGATTTTCATGGCAGGGGGCGTAATCTAATTCCGTCAAATCATTCACATTAATGGTAATACCTAATTCCTCTTTGAATTCACGGACTGCCGCCTGAATATATTTTTCGCCACTGTCGACGTGCCCCGCACAGGAAGTGCTTAAGTATCCGGGGCTATTGTCTTTAGCGTAGGAGCGACGTTGCAAACAGAGTTCGCCCGCTTGGTTCAGCCAAAAAATATGGATGGCGCGATGCCGCAGATGACGCTTATGAATTTCGCCACGACTCAGCGGGTGCAAGACATTGTCATTCTCATCAACCACGTCGAAAAGTTCATCGGGAGACTGTCCGTATTCTTTATTCATGATGTCCAAGATCCATAATAGTACTCCAACGTTTCGTTAACTCACGGTCGTGCTTTTTCCAGTCGGCATCCCAGTGCGCCAGCTGATTCCAGAATTTGTCGGAGTGATTCATGTGCAGTCGATGGGCTAACTCATGGAGAATCACATGGTCATGAATGAGCGGAGGTAATAAAATAAGCCGCCAATTAAGCGAAAGTGTTCCTGTGGTAGAGCAAGAGCCCCAACGGGTAGTCTGATCACGCACGCTGACAGCTCCCACCGTTACCTTGGTTTTTTTGGCTAATCTGCTCACCGCTAAATTCAATCCAGTTTCTGCCAGTTTACGTGTCGCACGCAGTGCCGCTTGTTCTTCGACGTCCTTGGGTAAAGTTAAATCGACCGTCTCCGTTTCATGATTAATTTGAACTAACGTGCGTCCTCCATTTTTAATTTGTAGAGTCATAATCCGATCATCAATCGTGACCCAATTAAATTTGGAAAAATGTTTTAAGAGATGGGGTTGAGTGGCCCTGGTCTTACTGAGTGCCTGCTCTAACCAAGGAATCTGATCGTGGAGAAAAGCCAATACCGCCCGTTGAGAGGTGTGTGGCGGATAAGATAAAAGAATCTTGGGACCAGGCTTAACCGACAGGCGTACTCGCGTTGAACGCTCAGAGAGTTTAGGCCAAACTTCGACAGCACGCCCAGCGACATGGACAACGATGGGCTCAGCCGAAGACATTATTGGGCCGGTTTTGCGTTATGTTTTTCGGCTTCGTCTTTTACATTTTGCGTAAATCGACGCAGCGCTGAGTCGGGATCAATCGCCGCATTCCGACAGGCCGCAATTAACTCAAAAAGTTTTTTTCCAGCCGAGGCTTCAGAAAGTTGCTCTTGGTTGCTCTCGATATTTTTACGGTCCACTAAAGTTCCCGTATTTAAATTCTTTTTATGAATATGTTTCCACACATCACGAGCCAGCAAGATTGAGTTTAGTGCTGGAGGTAAGTCTTTGAAAAGTGTGACCGGGCGCTCGCCCTTCTCTTTTAATTTGATCTGTTCCCATTGTTGAATCACCGCGGCACTATCACCCAATTTATTTCCGTCACCGAAGACGTGGGGGTGACGACGAACCATCTTTTCATTCACTTCATTGGCAACGTCATTAAAATTAAACTGTCCAGCTTCCTCCGCCATCTGCGAGTGAAGTACGACGTGAAAAAGTAAGTCACCTAATTCTTCACGGAGATTGGGCACATCATTTTTGTCGATGGCCTGTAAGACCTCAGCAACCTCCTCGACCAGTGCGTCGCAAATGCTTCGGTGGGTCTGCTCGCGGTCCCATGGGCATCCATCGGGGGCGCGCAGTTTGGCCGTTGTGGTGATTAATCGGTCAATTCCTTGCATGCCCCGATGGAGTCAGTTCTGCCCCCAGAGTCAAAACGATTGCCAGAATGCTTTTGGTGGTTTCGGTAGAGGAATGGATAAGTTGACCGAAATCATGGACGCCAAGCGTAAGGAAATTCAACCTTACGTGCGTTCGGTTACGGACCAAGAGTTCGCCGTCTTTGCTGCCCGAAATAAGACACCTGGTTTCCGCGATGCGCTGAACAACTCGAGTCATCTTACGGTTATCGCCGAAGTTAAACGAGCCTCCCCCAGCGTCGGGACGATTAAAACCGACGTGAATGCGGTTCAACAAGCGAGACTCTATGCCCAAGCCGGTGCCGAGTGTCTCTCTGTTTTAACCGAAACTAAATATTTTAATGGTCAGTTACAGGACTTGATCGATGTGGTAAACGATCAGGCCAAAAGCGGTCACCCCCTTCCTTGTATTCGTAAAGACTTCATGGTGCACCCTTTTCAGGTCCTCGAAGCCGCTCAAGCCGGCGCCCGTTGTATTTTAATTATTGTTCGCGGACTGACTGATGAAGAAATTAAGCCCATTCATGCCGCGGCTCAATTATCGGGATTGGATACGCTGTTTGAAGTGCATGACGAATTTGAATTAGAGCGCGCTCTTAAACATAATCCAAATATGATTGGCGTAAATAATCGGAATCTTTCCACATTCCAGATTGATTTAAGTTTTGCGGAGAAAGTGATACCCCAGATGCCCTCTTCGATTCTGAAAGTCGCGGAGAGCGGAATCAAAACCGCCGAAGACGCAGCCCGAATGCGTAAAGCAGGAGCTAATGCCTTGTTAGTAGGAGAATCTTTAATGCGGGCGGAAAACCCAGCAGCCTTGCTTAAAGCCTTCCGCGGATAATGAACGACGGCCCTTTATCTCTGGGTGAAACGCGGGACTTACTCGCACAGTTATCACACATGCCCAAGAAATGGTTAGGGCAAAACTTTTTAGTGGATGGAAATATCGTCCGTAAATCTTTAGAATTAGCAGAAATTAAATCAGGTGACTGTGTTCTAGAAGTTGGCCCCGGCTTAGGCACCTTAAGTCGCACCTTACTCGGAGCGGGCGTCGAGCTTCATGCCATCGAGGCCGATCGCACGATGTTATTTCATCTAGATCAAACGCTGAAATCGCGTTGGCCGAAAACTTTTTTTCTCATTGAAGGTGATGCTGTTGATAAACCTTTCGCCGATTTGCAAAATCGAGAAGATGGATCGTTCAAAGTCGTAGCGAATCTTCCCTACGCTATTTCGACACCTTGGATTGATGCAATCTGCGGCGGGCCCCATCCATCGATTATGGTATTGATGTTACAACGGGAAGCGGCGGAAAGATTAACGGCCGATGTGGGTACCGCCCATTGGTCCGCTGTTACCATCCAAGTCGCATTAGCTTTCGAGAAAATTAAAGTTCATCCAGTCCCTAGTCAGTCGTTCAATCCTCCACCGAAAGTTGACTCGTGTCTTTTAGTTTTACGTCGAAGAGATAATCCTCGCCGATTAAGTGCGAGAGCCAAAGAAGTGGCGCGTGGATTGTTTACGCAACGTCGCAAGCAGGTCGGTTCATCAGCCAAGAAGCTTTTTCCCGATCAAACCGATGTCGTTCGCTGGCTTGAGCGTTTGTCAGAATTCGGTCTTACCTCACAAGCCAGACCCCAAGAAATCCCTGCGGAAGCCTGGTTAAGCCTCTAAATCGGCTACAAGGTTGCTTTCTCCTAAAACTTTGGTCTTTGTGTCAGAATGTCTGTAAAAGTAGGACTCGTATCGCTCGGTTGCGCCAAGAATCTCATCGATTCTGAAATCATGATTGGTCACCTCGCCAAGGCCGGGATGTCTATGACCAGCAATGCCGCCGAGGCTGACGTGGTCATCGTGAATACTTGTTCATTTATCGACGCTTCCAAACACGAAGCGTTAGAAGCGATTTACGAAATGAGTGACGGTAAAGCGACCGCCCGTAAGAAAAATCAAAAGCTCATTGTCGCAGGTTGCATGTCACAACGCTACCAAGGTGCCCTACCCGTCGTCGAAGGAATCAAAGGCCGAGTTGAGTTACCGAAGGTCGATGCTTTTATCGGACTTGATCAAGTCACTAACATCGTACCCGTGATTGAAAAAGTGATGGGCGGTCTGGCTGGCATGACTGAGTTCGTGTCTAAGGTTACCACTTTTATTCCTGATTACGATACCCCCCGTTTTCGTCTCACCCCTAAACACTCGGCGTATATTAAAATCGCCGAAGGTTGTAATCACCCCTGTACGTTTTGTATTATTCCACGCATTCGTGGACGTCATCGCAGTCGCACCGTCGAGTCTGTCGTTAAAGAAGCGCAGAAACTCGTGAGCGAAGGTGTCAAAGAACTTAATTTAATTTCCCAAGATACGACCTACTTCGGCATGGATCGCTGGTCCGAAGAAAGACCTAATCCACGGAGTAAAGTCGACTCATCTAAAGGTGAATCATTGGCCTCGTTACTCCGAGAACTCGATACCATCGAAGGCGATTTCTGGGTGCGTTTACTTTACACTCACCCAGCTCACTGGAGCGATGAACTCATCGAGACCATCGCGAAATCGAAACACGTCGCTCGTTACGTCGACATTCCCTTACAACATATTTCGGACAGAATGTTAACCGCCATGCAGCGTGAAACGAGCGGTGATTATATTCGCGATTTAATTAAGAGAATGCGTCAAGGTGCACCGCACATGGCGATTCGCACGACTTTCATTGTCGGCTTCCCCGGCGAAACCGAAGAAGATTTTACTGAACTACTCAAGTTCCTCGAAGACACTCAATTCGATCGCGTAGGTATCTTTAAATATTCGCAAGAAGAAGGAACGAAGGCTGCGAAAATGGAGGGACACTTATCACAAGAAGTAAAAGAAGATCGTTACGCCCGTGCGATGACTCTCCTACAACGCCTTTCCAAAGAACGTGGCGAACGCTTTGTCGGTCGTAAAATTCGTGTACTCGTTGAAAAACCTGGGGTGGGTCGCAGCGAAGGTGACGCCATGGATATCGATGGTATCGTCAAGATTCCCAAGAAATTCAATGTGGGTGAGTTCGCCGAGGTGACCGTAACCGGCGCCGAAGAATACGACTTAATCGCTAAGTAATTAGGGCTTATCTTCGCCGTCGTCAGAGATTTCTGCCGAGGCGGTCGCTGCTGGTGTATCACTCAGACGAATTAAAGATTCGAGCGAGGAGAAGTGACGTGTCCAATCAGTCATATCAGGAATATCACCAACGATTGCCGAGAATAATTCACGCTTACTTTGTTTAAGATCTTCAATGCGTGATTCCACCGTACCTGGGGCAATCATGCGATAGATCATCACGTGATTTTTCTGACCGATACGGTGAACGCGGTCGACGGCCTGACTTTCCACCGCAGGATTCCACCACGGATCCATTAAGAAAACATATTCTGCCGTATTGAGTGTGATACCCGTACCACCGGCTTTGAGTGAAGCTAAGAATACTGCAGGTCCTTTAGTTTCTTTGAAGTTTTCAACCGGTGATGAACGATCTTTGGTTTCACCGGTTAATTCGAAAATCGGAAGATTCGGCAAGTCCCTACCGAGGCTCGCTTTCACACGATTCAGCAATGTAACGAATTGCGAGAAGACAACTGCCTTGGAACCGTTGGCCGCAATTTCTGATAATTTTGAAATCAGAAGAGTTATTTTACCTGAATGCGTTGAGTGGGCATGGGCATTCTCGGGCAATAAACCTGGGTCGCAACAGACCTGACGTAAGCGCATTAAGAGGGTTAAGAATGAAGCGGAATCTCTCGATAAAACCGTAGCCAAATCTCCCGACAAGCCACTGCCCTGCGTTAAGTGCTGGTAGAGCGCACGTTGTTCGTGCGTGAGCGGACAAGGCAAGACGACTTCCTGTTTCGGTGGAATATCTGAAGCCACGTGACGCTTTAATCTTCGCAGAATAAACGGTGAGACCTGACGTCGGACTTTAACATGCGCGGCGGATTCATCGCGGAGCATGAATTTTTCAAATTGCGCACGCTTTCCTAAAAGACCCGGCATCAGGAAACGGAAGATGGTCCATAAATCGGTGAGACGATTTTCCAGAGGCGTTCCGGTGATGGCGATGCGATGGAGTGCTTTTACACTTAGGCAAGTCTGGGTAGTTTTCGCTTCAGGATTTTTAATCGCTTGGGCTTCATCGAGTACCACGTAACCGAATTCTGTTTTTTCTAAGAGATCAGCGTGACGACGAAGTTGAGTGTAACTTGAGATCCAGAGTTTAGCTTTGGGGTTTTTAGCAAAATCGTCCTCCGCAGTTAAGACGGAGACACCAGCCGAAAGTTCGGGATGGAAACGTTTAATTTCACCAATCCAAACGGGGATCACACTGGCTGGGCAGACAATCAAAGAGCGGTCACCAGCCGGCCGCGAAGCCAACAAGGCCAACACCTGAACGGTCTTACCTAGGCCCATTTCATCGGCCAGTAATGGATGTGAGCCCAAGTCGCAGAGTCGACCCAGCCATGCGACACCCTTTGCTTGATAGGGGCGTAAATAAGTCGGCAAGCCTTCAGGTTGTGGGGGCTCTTGCAGCAGACGGTCTTTCCACTCCTTCAAATCATCGTTCAACTTTAACGTGCCGACTGCAGGGTGATCGAAGAGTGAAAGCAGTAAGTAGCGCGGGACTTCGCCGTCCTTGCTTTTCCAGTCTTCCGAAAAATCTGCGACGGATGCGTTGTAAGCAACCACACCTTTGCCAGGTAAAATCACGGGGCGACCACCGGCTTTTAATAATAGTTTTTGTTCGTGTTCGAGCAAGGGGTGACTGCCCGCCTTAAGATTCCAACTCAAACGGAATGATTTACCGTCATTGCCCGCGTTAGCTTGGGCGTCGATGGCGACCTGTAATTGCTCGTTGCGGAAAATATTGAGAGAATCTTCTCCCACGAGTTTAAATCTTTTACGCCACTCATTTAATTCTTCGCGGACGAATCTTTCAATCCTTCCGATATTATCAATCGCCCAAGTACCTGCGGTTTTACTATAAACAAATCCTGCACGGTGGGCGACGGTACTGAAACGGAATAAAGTTTGGCGTTGTTCGTCGGACAATTCATCGCCCGGTACGGCGCCTGGACCAAAGCAATTATAGGCATGTCCGCCCCTGCCCGCCCATGAGGCCGATGCGGTTAACCCTTCCGATACTAATTCGAAAGACACTTGAAGTTTAAGCGCCAGACGCGATGAGGTTTCTTTCTTTTCAGGCTCAACGGGTAAGACGGGTTGTACTTCGGGCACTGAGTCATCAATCGCTTTGATCTCATCAGCTAAAAGTTCTTCCACTTCGTACATCGCGGCGACGGCATAAGGCGCACCGGATTCATCTTCAGGTAAAGAACTTCTCCACTCAATTTTTCCATCTTTCAGTTCAATGACTGCC
>JBBAUU010000078.1:0-7349 GCA_040398065.1 Opitutales bacterium
GATGCTGATGCCATCATAGGTGCTCGTGCCGCGACCGATTTCATCTAACACGACCAAAGACTTAACCGTGGCGTTATTTAAAATATTAGCGGTCTCATTCATCTCCACCATGAAAGTAGAATTACCTCGGGCCAGTTCATCCGAGGCGCCGACGCGACAAAATACTCTGTCCACTAAACCGATGTGGGCTTCAGTTGCGGGTACCCAGCAGCCGATATGAGCGAGTAAAACAATCAGAGCGACTTGTCGGATGTAGGTCGATTTACCCGCCATATTCGGTCCGGTGATCAAGGCGATTTGTTCTTTGCTCGATTGGAGGTCGGTATCATTAGGTACAAACGACCCAGCTCCAGGTCTGTTTTGTAAAACACGTTCAATGACTGGGTGGCGGCCTTGTTTAATTTTAATAACGTCAGAATGATCTACGGTAGGACAGCACCAATTCGACTCTCGGGCTAATTCTGCCCAGCCATGCAAGATGTCGACCTCCGCCAACGTTTGTGCGGTCACTAAGAGTGAGGAAGTTTTGGCGAGTACTTCATTGAGCAAAATTTGAAATAAATCTAATTCACGAGACAGCGCTTGTTCGTCCGCACGCAATACTTCCCGTTCCTTTTTACGCAGTTCTTCGGTCGTGTATCGCTCCGCATTCACCATCGTTTGTTTGCGAATATAGTCGGCGGGAACTTGGTCTAAGTTCGATTTCGTTACTTCGATAGCGTAGCCGAATGCACCGTTATATTTTACTTTTAAATTCTTAATACCTGTACGGGTTTGTTCCTGACGTTCAAAATCGGAAATCCAAGTTTTACTGTCCGTCGCGAGTGAGCGGAGGCGATCGAGTTCGGAATCAAAGCCGGTACGCAATGCCCCACCTTCGGTTAAATCGATGGGCAATTCATCAGCTAAAGCTTTTTCGAGTTTAATTAATAGTTCATTTTCACAGTCAATTTTTTCAGCGTATAATTGAACGGCAGGATTAGGTAAGGCCGCCAATTCTTCTTTGAGGACAGGAAAGGCTTTAAGAGAATCGCGAATGCCCCCCAGTTCGCGTGGGTTGCGCAGTCGATTCTGTAAGCGTGCTAAAATTCTTGGAATATCACGGGTGCTATTGAGAAGTTCAGCCACGCGAGCGGAGGCTCCAGGATGTTTAATAAAGCCCGTGACCGCATTTTGACGTTGTTGAATGATTGCTAAATCCGTCGAGGGCTCCGTTAGCCACATGGCCAAAAGTCTGGCCCCACCCGCAGTACAGGTGCGATCAATCGATTCTAAAAGAGAAGTTTCTTTGGAGCCATTGGTTCCATTAAAGAGTTCAAGATTCTTGGCCGAGGCGGCATCGATGAGCACCGAGGATCCAAGCTTGAGTTCCGTAACTTTGAAAAGATTTTGCGGGCGACTGCACAACGAGTCTGTGACGTATCCGAGCACCGCACCGGCTGCACCGAGTGCGGGATGAGCATCATTGATTCCAAAGCCGGCCAGACTATGAACGGAGAGTGTTTGGCAAACGAGTTGAAACCCTGTGGTGGTATCAAAATTCCAACTCGGGAGACGTGAGACCGATCTACCTTCTAGAAATATTTCGAGGTGTTGACTAAACGCGGGATCAACTTCCAAACCTTCGGGTAATAAAACTTCGCGCGGATTGATTGAATGTAAAAGTGATAACAAACGTTCCACTTGAGTGTCGGTGGCGATTCGGAAATCTGCGGTTGAAACATCTAGCCATGATGCGTGCCAACCTTGTTTATTCCAGTTGAGCGCTAACAGGTAATTACCGCGACGTGAGTCCAGCTGGGAGTCTTCTAATGCGGTCCCAGGTGTGAGAATGCGAGTGATACCACGACGAACGAGTTTGCCGGTGACGGGTGCTTCCAGTTGATCGCAGATGGCGACCTTCCAGCCTGCTGCAAGAAGTCGGTTTACGTAATTAGGCGCTGCATGATACGGCAAGCCAGCCATAGGCGTCTCATGTCGCTTCGTGAGGGTTAAGCCAATGACCTTGGAGGCGGTTACGGCGTCATCGCCAAATACTTCATAGAAGTCGCCCAGTCGAAATAGCAAAAGAGTACCCGGTGCGAGTTTGTCTCGCATCTCCCGGTATTGTTTTTGCATGGGGGTTTCCTTCTCCACGACTCACAAGCCAATAGAGCCCGGCGACGTGAGCAAGAATGGATTAATCCTTCGTAGAACCTACCCAGTAAAATTTGTTCACATTACCTGAGCGGCTAATTCAGAAAGTGCACTGCGTACGCCTTGGAGTAATCTGACATTGGCTGAGATACTATGCCCTTTCATACGTTCGTGCGTGTGAATTAGGCCGTTAGATTTGCTATCTAAGTAAGGCGTGTCGACCTGATCAAGGTCACCGATGAGGACCACTTTAGAGCCTTCGCCGATACGCGTGATCACGGTTTTCGCTTCATGAGGGGTCATGTTTTGCGCTTCATCGACAATCATGAACGCATGACCAATCGATCGACCGCGGATAAAAGTCATCGCTTCAATTTCGATTAAACCGGAATCAATGAGCCACTGATAGGGTTTTCTGGGTTGTCCGATTTGTTGAAACTGAGAGCCGAAAATAGGTTGGGCTGCTTTCATCGCCTGAGCTTTCTTTTGTTTTCTCTGTGAGTCGGTAGCGATGGCTAGTTTACTATTGGCTGGAACTTGGGCAGCCGCAGGTGCCCCCGTGCGTGAAAAGAGAACTTCTAAGTTATCGAAATAAGGCTGAATATACGGAGAAAGTTTTTCTTCTTTAGTTCCTGGGAGTGCACCGATGTCTTTACCGATTTGGACGACCGGACGAGAAACGTATAATTTCTTATAAGGTGAGAAATCGCTCAAGACCTGAGAAAGTGCCGCGGCAATCGATAAGAATGTCTTACCCGTGCCGGCACGACCGAAGCAGGTCACTAATTTAATATCGGGATTAAGCAGTGCATCGAGGAAGATCCACTGTTCGAAATTTTTTGGTATGACGCGCATGCCGCGTGGCATCTGTAGTCCCTTGCGTGCCCCACTCGCGGTGGAAATAAATTCACGATAAAGACTCAATGGCACAAACGCACCATCGCCCACGTGTCTGGCGGGTTCGGTCCAAGAATCCGAAGTGAGCATCACGTACTCATTGATGATGGGAGCTGGATCATCTTTTTTGAAATTAACGGCGACTTGGGCGACATCACGGAAGTCGCGCATGGCGGCTGCGGAAATGGGGATCGAACGATATTCGCCGTAATCACTGATCTCGATGCGGTCATTACGATAATCTTGAACTTCGAGGCCGAGGGCTTGGGCCTTGAGTGCCATACAGGCATCTTTGGTCACTAAAATTACAGGACCTTTAGAGGTGTCGCGTAAGTAAAGTGCCGAGGCGATGATGCGGTGATCTGGAGCATCGACCTGCATGAACACGGCGCGAAGACGTTCATTCTTAGGACCCGTAAAGTGATCGCGAATCAAAGACTCATTAACGATAATTCTTAGTTCACCACCATCACGCAAGTCGGCGTGTAATGCACCGGGTTTAGTGACATCGCCTTCAACGATATCTTTTAAATTCTTATTCTCAAAAAGAGAACGCACGGTGCGATTGACGCGCCGAGCACTGGCACCCAACTGCCCCGGTTGGGTTTTGTGGCGATCCAGTTCGGAGAGTACCTCGACTGGGATTGCTACAATATGCTCATCAAACTTAAAGAGCGATTCTGGATCATGAATTAAAACATTCGTGTCCAAGACGTAGGTTTTTTTCACACGTCGATATTCTGTTATTTTTCCCACTGGAGCAATAAGTAAAAAATTATTTCTGCAAGTCGGCAATCTGTCTTAGGTATTCCCAACTATAGATGCCAGTCTTGTGTCCGTCGCTGAACTCGAAGGTTACAGCATAGTTACCAATTCTAGTTAATTGCATGACACTGACACCTGGGAATTGTCGCGGGCCGTCCCCACCCCATCGCTTGCCTAGAATATCCACCTCGCCCATGTTCTCGGCACTGGGTGAGCGTTCTCGTAAAAATTCCCCACTCAAAAAGTGTTCCGTTTGATCGGTCCATTGGATGGCAACAAAGTCACCGACGATTTCAATTTTGTTTGGGGCGAGCATTGATTACAGTTATAAATCAATTCTTTTTACCGGTCAGGCAACCTGTAAACATCGGTGAACCCTTGACTAAATATGAGTTATAAGTGAGGTTCATTTATTCGTGACTCCTTCGTTTGAAAAAGTTCGTCAGCTTCTTCGCCAGCTCCCTGGCCTGGGTCACCGCTCGGCAGAAAGAATCGCGCTCTATTTATTAGTTGAGAAGCCAGAAAAATTAGGCCCCATCCTCGAATCTCTGACTGTAGCCTCCAAACAGGTTAAGCGTTGTAACCGTTGTGGTAGTATCGCTGAAGGCGACCTTTGTGAGGTTTGCGTGGATCCCAAGCGTGAAGCCACCTCGCTCTGTATCGTTGAGCAAGTGCCTGACTTACTAGCTATCGAACGCTCCCAGGCCCACCGGGGCACCTACCACGTCCTCCACGGCCGACTTTCACCCATCAACGGCGTTGGCCCCGAACATTTGAATTTAGCGTCCCTCGAGAAGCGACTGAAAGACGAGCCAATCAGTGAAATCGTTCTCGCCCTGGGTAACGACATCGAAGGCGAAGCGACGTGTCATTACATCCGTGAAAGCATCTCCAATATTCGTGCCGGGATTAAAGTAAGTCGTATTGGCTTCGGACTACCCAGCGGCAGCGGCTTAACTTTTGCTGATTCCGCAACCCTGCGAAGTGCGCTGGAGGGTCGTCGCGATGTCGGAGACTAATCCGCTGAATCAATATCCCGAAATCGCCGAAGAGTATTGGCTCAATTTCGCTGAACAAATCACCGGCTTAAAAGAAGAAGAAGCGTTGGAGAAAATCACTCCGTCTGTCGGCAGACTTTCTGATTTATTTACGATTGATAGACCTGATAAAAAGTTTCCCGACTATTTTGCGGATAACGAATTATTGTCTGCTTACGGTTTATTTTTCTTACCTCAAAGTTTCGTTCGTACGACCTATGCCCTGCGATTTGTCACTGAGGCTCGACAGTGGAAGGCACCGACTTCTCCGCTTCGTATTTTAGATTTGGGGTCAGGTCCCGGCTCCTGTGGCGTCGCCTGTGCTCACTACTTTAAAAAGTTGGGCGTGAAAGAAGTAGAGCTCAATGCAGTCGACCATTCAGCCACGGCCTTGGCAGCACTTGAGCCATTCGCAGAAGCGGTTTTAGGTAATAAATACAATGTTAAAACCAGGATTGGCGATGCCCACCGTGCCGACACCTGGCCAGAGGGCCCGTTCGATATCATCATCGCTGGCTTCGTGTTGAATGAAATGAAGTCACTCAGCCAGCCCGCCCTCGTCCAGTGGATAGAGTCGATGAAGGATCGGCTTACGCCCGATGGACTTATTTTAATTTTAGAACCAGCACTCAAGGTAACTTCTCAGCGCTTGCAAAAACTCAGTGATGAAATTGCCGCTCAAGAAATCGTGACCAGAATTGGACCCGAATTAGACGCACACCCCTGTCCGCAACTCGCTGACGGCGTGCACTGGTCACACGAGGTTCGTCACTGGCAAATACCTTCCACCACGGAATTTATAAATCGTAAGTTACACCGCGACTTACGTGATGTGCGTTTTACTTTTGCAGCTTTTTCCGATCAAAAGATTCCCCGCATAGATAGTTCCGTGATACGGATCGTTTCCGATATTCAAATTATCAAAGGTCTTCTTCGTTTTATTGGAGTGCAAAATGGACAGTTACAAACGGTCGAAGTCTCCACGCGTGGCCTATCGAAACATGATGTTAAACTTTTGGCGGCACAATTAGAACGTGGGGATATGGTCAGCCATTCTCAACCGTCTGCAGTGAAGGTGAGATTATCGAATAGTGCCGATCTGAAGACTGTTTGGGCTGCGCAGCCGAGAAACTGAGTTAAATGGGGCTATTTGTGACAGGAAAGTGACGAACTTTGGGAAGTTTTGGCTAAAAATTCCAAAATTTATGGTGTGAGAGTGACAACGCTTTCGTGAATAGTTATGGCTTAGAAATGTTTAATCGTGAACTCAGCTGGCTAAGTTTTGACCGACGGGTGTTGGAGTTGGCTGAAGATCCAACCGTACCACTTCTTGAGCGAGTACGCTTTCTTTCCATCGTTAGTTCAAACTTAGATGAATTTTTTGAAATTCGTGTTGCTGGTATTATGCAACAGGAAGAATCGGCCAGTCACCCAGCCACTCGTGAATTTCTACAAGAAGTATTAAAACGTGCTCACGATTTAGTGAGTGCACAGCAGAATTGCTGGAAGGAACTGATTGTGCCGGCCCTTGCTAAAGAAGGCATCGAATATAAAATTAAAGGCCAGCTCACTAAGGCCGAGCTGAATGAACTTTCAGCAAGATTTGATAAAGATATCTTGCCGGCGTTGACCCCTCTCGCAATTGATCCGTCCCACCCCTTCCCCGTACTGACCAATAAAGGCCTATATTTATTGGCCTTATTGAAAGATCCAGAGTCCGGCGAAACACGTCGCGCGGTGGTTCCCGTTCCTCGCGTACTTCCTCGTATTTTAGCACTTGGACTCTAACAAGCGTTCATTCACGTTACTCAGCATCGTTACGCAAATTTTCATCGAACGACTTTTCCCTGGATTAGAACTCAAAGGATCGTGGGCATTCCGCATTACCCGGAACAGCGATTTGTATGTCGACGAAGAAGAAGCGGTAAACCTGCTCGATGCGATTGAAGATGAAATTCGTAATTTACGAAAAGGCGCTCCTGTTCGTCTGGAGATTGAGGACTCGGTACCCGACGACGAACTTACCTGGTTATTAAAATCCATCGGTCTAGGGGTTGATAATACCTTCCGCATTCAAGGTCCGATTAACATGATGCGCTTGAGCAGTTTGATTGATCTCGTGAATCGCCCTGATTTGGTTTTCCCAAGTTTTTCTTCGGTAACTCCAGCCGAACTGAGTGAGCCATCGAAGATTTTTTCAAAAATTTCTAAAGGAGACATTCTACTACACCATCCCTACGAATCATTTACCCCAGTGGTAGATTTACTCCGTCAGGCCGCTAAAGATGATTCGGTGGTTGCGATTAAACTAACCCTCTATCGAACCAGCGGTGACTCACCGATTGTTGAAGCCTTAAAAGAAGCCGCGCAAAATGGTAAACAGGTTACCGCCTTGGTGGAACTACGGGCCCGCTTTGATGAACTAAATAATATCGAATGGTCGCGTCAGTTACAAGAAGCGGGTGCCCACGTGGTTTACGGACTCGCAGGACTGAAGACGCACTGCAAAGCGTG
>JBBAUU010000079.1:0-1259 GCA_040398065.1 Opitutales bacterium
CTCTACCACCAAGGTGAAGTCTACCGAAAGAAGCACTCTGCCTGTATACTTATACACCGCGACTGTGAATGGATTGATTCATAATAGTGCCGACAAAGATATTTTCAGAATCGAAGTCGGCGAAGGTGAGTTTTATGTCGAGGCCATTGCTGCAGATCCTCAAGCTAATCTGAATGTTGGTCTTCGCTTATTGGATTCCGCGGGCGATGAAGTTTTAGATGATTACGGTTATTCTTATTTTTCAGAAGATGGTATGAATGGTTATCTCTATAATGTATCACTTCCCGCCGGTGTCTATTATATCGAAGTGGATGGTGTTGGCGCCTACTGGGACGAAAACTCGGCTAGTTTCTTTAATGAATACATTGATCCGGTTACTCCAGCGAACAACATTCCTGCCGATTGTTCTTACGATTCCTTCACGGGTACCATCACCAATGATCAATACCAGGCCTTCACCGATTATGCGTCGATTGGTCGTTACACCTTAAAGATGACCAGCAAAGGTACTCCCAATAATCTTCCACCCGTCGCACTTACCACCGGAACAACTCAGCAGGGTGGTATGGCGCCTTCTACGGTTAAATTCGTAGGCTCTAGCTCCTATGATACTGATGGAGTTATCACCAACTATCTCTGGGACTTCGGTGACGGTAAAAATTCAACCTTAGCCAATCCAACTTACGTTTACAGAACTCCTGGAAACTATACCGCAACGCTTCTCGTGACGGATAACTCTAATGGAACGAGTGCTCCGGCGACTATTCCAATCAAAGTAAAAGCCCTAGATAATGTCACTAAAGCGGTTAACGTTTTATCCGTTTCTGTAGCTTGGGCGAAGGGCACTACCGGTAATGGAAACTTCGTCGCCACGATTAAAGTGGTCGATGTAAACGAAAAGCCAATCTCCGGCGTCGTTGTTAGCGTAACTAGTTCCGGTCTAGTTTCTGGTTCGACTACCGCCACCACGAACGCACAGGGTATTGTCACGATTAAATCTCCCACAGTATCATCCACCGCAACGGGCACTGAAACCTTCACGGTTACCAACCTGGTATTGAATGGCTATCTATACAACTCGGCTAACAATACAGTTTCTGCCGGTAGCTTGTCGCGATAATTTACAGAAATAATTATAAAAGCCCCTAAATCATCAGGTTTAGGGGCTTTTTTATGGTATAGACTTTAACGTGAATTTTTGGAGAATTCCGCAATGAAGAAATTGTCTTGGGTTTGGTTGTTCTTGGTTTTTTTCTTAA
>JBBAUU010000079.1:1269-7088 GCA_040398065.1 Opitutales bacterium
GGTATTCGCGCGTTCGGATAATCGAAGCCGTTCCGCACGGGAATCATCGGAAAAAGAAAATGAACACGCTGCCGAAGAAGCTGAAGTGGAAGTTGAATCATTTAAAAAAGCAGCACGATCCGACAAGGATATGCGACTGGATTGCGAGGGACATGCACTCTACGTTTGTAAGGCTATGCCGACCCAAGTCGGACCCGATACTACGCCCTATACATCCACAGCAGCTTACCCGCTTTCCCAAACTTTTTTATTACACTCACGTCCTGGTGCCGCGAAAGTGATTTACCTAGATTTCAACGGCCACGTGACCACGGGTACAGCTTGGAATTCCACCTACGCGGCGGGTGCCAATATTACGACGCCTGCGTTTGATACGGATGGTAGTCCCACCACATTTTCTGCATCCGAACAGGCCATAATCCAAGAAATCTGGAGGCGTGTTGCTGAAGATTATGCCCCTTGGGATATTGATGTAACGACACAAGATCCAGGTTTAGAGTCGATTCGTCGAACAGCTACCAGTGACACCAAATATGGCGTTCGATGCGTGATTGGCGGTTCGAGTTCGCAATGGCTCGGCTCCGCTGCTGGCGGTGTGGCCTACATTGGGTCACTGGGACGTTCGATCACGACGACGACTACAACGAATGATGTTCCTGCCTACGTATTTCCTGTAGAGTTGAGCAATAATGCGAAATTTATTTCTGAAGCAGCCTCTCACGAAATTGGTCACACGCTTGGACTCTACCACTCGAGCCAGACCAACGGTAACGAGTATTATGCCGGCCATGCCGATTGGGCACCGATCATGGGAGTAGGGTATTACAGCAATGTGGTTCAGTGGACCAAAGGTGATTATCCGCTCTCTAATAATACGCAGGACCAGATGTATTTAATCACCCTACGTATTCCTCGCTTGGCCGATGAACATAGTGCGACCGCTGCGACCGCCTCAGTGGTCACCGGTGAAACTCTCGTTGCGGGTGGAGTTATTTATGATCGCTCCGATGCCGATTGGTTTAAAATTACAGCCGGACAAGGTATCGTGAATA
The DNA here is from genome assembly GCA_040398065.1 of Opitutales bacterium. Classification (GTDB taxonomy): domain Bacteria; phylum Verrucomicrobiota; class Verrucomicrobiia; order Opitutales; family UBA953; genus UBA953. The sequence goes on from JBBAUU010000079.1 coordinate 2,322, forward strand.
TCAACGGTTTGGCAGCGTCGCCTTCGGCTAATCTTAAATTATCTTTATCACTCATTGATGAAGCCGGTAATGTTTTAGCCACGGGCGCCTCATCCGGAATGAATTCTAATTTAAGCGTACCGGTTGTAGGTGGAAACTATTACATTATTGTCGACGGTGTTGGCACAGGAGATGCACTGACGGCATACAATGATTACGCCTCAGTCGGCCGATTTAGTTTATCGGGTTCATGGTCTCCAGCCGCCCCGGTAAACGCAGCCCCAGTTGCTCTAACGACGGGTACCACTCCAACTTCCGGTACTGCACCGCTCACGGTTTCATTTGTGGGTTCAAATTCATACGACCCTGATGGTATAATTGCCTCTTACCTTTGGAACTTTGGTGACGGCACCTCCTCAACCTTAAGCAACGTTAGCCACACCTATTCGGCTGTTGGAAATTATAATGCCTCATTAACCGTGACGGATAACTCCGGAGCTCAGGCAAAGGGTACAATCACCATCGTGGCTGCTGCAGTCCCGCCTGTAACTGTTTCTAAATATCTCAAGGTTTCATCCATGGTAACCTCGTGGGTACGATCAACATCTACCACCGGTTATGCTTCATGCAAAATCAGAGTACTTGATCAAAGCGGTAATGCTGTCCGCAGTGCCACCGTCAATGTAACCGTTAGCGGATTGGTCTCAGGTACTGCTACTGCGACCACGGATAGTTCAGGCTACGTAACGATTAACTCATCAAGGATATCATCCAGCCTGAAAGGAACCATCACCTTTGCGGTCACGAATCTTACACGCACAGGTTATATCTACGATTCGACGAATAATACTCTCACGAGTAAAACACTTACCCGATAAGTTCTTATTCAGGTAAATAAAAAAGCCCTCAGGAGGAAAACTCCCGAGGGCTTTTTGTTTATTAGAAACGTCTAACTTATTGTTTAACCTTAGTAGCCTTCTCGGCCTTCTTAGCTTTCTTGGCTTCCTTATCGCCACCACGACCGCTTCCGGTGGAGGTGAATCCGCCCGCAGGGTTGAGTTCGCTTAAGACCTTGGAAAGGCGTTCACGAGCAGCAATCGCGGCAGGATCTTTAGAGTCGGCGGGCACAAGGGTTTCAGCGAAGGGTGCATCTTTCATGTCGAAGAGCTCACCTTTCTCATTGAGCTTCCAGCCTGTTTCACGGGCATACCATGCGTTGCCGAGTTCAATGAAAACGGATGCTCGGTGCGGAGTGGTGTCGCCTTTGATTTGTGATACAAGGCTCTTGCCGTCCATCACACGCTTCTCGGGTAAGGGTGCGCCGGTGATTTCGCAGAGGGTAGGGAGGATGTCACTGGAATCGGCGACGTTCGTATTTAATTTATCTGCAGCGGCAACGCCAGGCCAGTTGAAGATGAAAGGAACGAGCGCACCACCTTCTTGCATGCTACCCTTGGAGCCTAGCACAGGCTTTCCGTTGATGGTTGCGCGTGGATGTTGTGCCTTCGCAGTTCCGTTGTCGCCCATAAATACGATGATCGTATTTTCACGGAGTTTAAGTTTTTCGAGTTTAGCTACTAAATTGCCGACAAGTTTATCCATGTACTGAATATTATCATTATAGGTAATGGCGAGGCGCTTGGCGGCGTCGGCATCCTCAGGGAGTGGCTTGCTGTCCGGCGTTGGTAAAATTTGCGAGTGAACGTGCTGTAATGAGTAATAGAGGAAGAAAGGTTTGTCCTTGTTCGCATCAATAAACTCAAAGGCATTCTTCTCCATGAGATCAGGCAGGTATTCGTTGTTAGTTAACTTGAGATTCTTCTCGTTGATATTGTAGGGGCCTGGTTTCGCACGCACGCCGCCTTCGGCTCCTTTTTCACCTTCAAGTTTGGAGGTCTTAATTAACTCCGCACATTTTTCTACATTCCAAAAGATACCGCTGGCTTTGGCGCTCATCACGTGATCGAAACCCCACTGTGTGGCATCACCGCAAGGGAGGATTTGTCCCCACTTACCAATCATAGCGGTGGTGTAGCCGGCTTTCTTTAAAACTGTAGGAATCATGACTTCAGCACCTTCGCCTTCACGAACCATGGTGCCGGAACCATCTTGGTCGACCGCACGAGTGCGGAATCCGTAACGTCCGGTCAGAATCAGTGCTCGAGAAGGACCGCAGAGGGGAACGGTATAGAAGTTACTAAAACGCACGCCACCCTTGGCTAGAGCATCGAGGTGAGGCGTCTTGTATGCCTCGCCGCCATTGCAGCTCAGTTCGGCGTAGCCAAGGTCATCGGCTAGAATGAAGATGACATTCGGTTTAGCCGGGGTGGCGGCTTGGAGGGCTGACCCCAAAACGAGTAGGCCAAGACCACAGAGAGTACGGAGTGATTTCATAAGATGGGTGCGAGATGTGTAGTTAAATATTCATGGCATACAACACCCTAAAATGGGGATAGTTCCTGAAAGTTCATTTAATTCAGGGGACAAGGGACGCGAGTGAAACTCGCGAGGGGACACGTGGGCTAGTTGGCGAGGGGACAAGGGGAGATGCACCCATCTAATGATTATCTTAACTTATATACTTAAAATAGGTGGATAGACTCGGTATTGAACTAAAATTTATCTCGCTAAGGGGTAAGTATTGAAGAGAATTTTAAGTATGAACTCCAAACAATTCAAATTACTGAGTGCCATCTGTTTCTACCTCGGATTCGCGTCTATCCTTGGCTCAATCGCTATTTGGTTTTCTACCGGTGGAACGACACCAGAAAGCATGGCGCACGCTGAACGTTTCGGAATTTTCGTTGGTCTGTGGGCACCGACATTCCTGATTCTTTCAAATCGCTTCGACCGTTTCGCTGATCGGGCAAATTGAACTAGTTGAGGGGACACGTGGGCAAGGTGACACGGGGACAAGGGGGGATGCAAAGAGGTCAAGCAGTTGCGCCCCTACCTAATCATCATCTAATTCACTGAACTTAAAGTGGTGGGCCCACCCGGATTTGAACCGGGAACCAAAGAATTATGAGTTCTCTGCTCTAACCATTGAGCTATAGGCCCGTACTGATGAGATAACCTAATGCTAATGACTTGAAAAGGAAAAGAAATATCTATTGTCCCTGGCCCTTTTTACGGGGTTTTCCTGAATCGCTTGGCTTATCTCCACCACCGCCGCGCTTGGCATTCAGATCAAAGGTCTCAGTAGTCTTACCTTCTTTGCCATTATCAAAATCGATTTTTAAATTCGTACCGCTAAGCACATAACTGATGAATCTTTTTTCTCCGTTCACAGTGTAGCCGAGTTTGTATTTATTCTCACCTTCAATCGCCCAATCCGTAATTGTCGCACCGCGGAGTGGACCCGTGGCCGGACGTGGTGAAGAAGCGCGTGGCTGTGGATCGACCTGACCGCTCACCTCCGTAACTGTTCCGTGAAATCCAGTAAAGGTGTAAGGCGACTTCGCTAGTCCGTGATAATGATAACCGTACTTAGCATCTTCGTGTCCACCACACTCATCTAATTTCTTTAAGGTCGAACCATCAGGCTCTGTCGCTCCATAAACGGGATAACCATCGAGAGCGTAGGCGACCGGATTTCCTTTGCCGACCACACTCTGTAAATGAAGGGGAATGATGTGATAGTGATAATCATCCGCGCGTCCACAATGTCCGCCCCATTTGTCTAGCTCTCCAACATCCTGCGCTACTTCACCACGATTGTTTTGAGGATTAAAAATCGCGATTCCATTCGCCGCCAAGGCAATCGCCCCGCGAAGAAATCTTCCTTTAATTAAAGTCGGTTTATCGGCCTTCACCGGATTCAAAGGAATCATCCAAAGATTGGTGCCAGTGTACGCCTGGGGTAGGGGAACTTGTTGCTGCCAATTAGTGATACCAATCATCATCGGGTGATCCGGAAAACCGTCGGACCCTACTAAAAGATATTTATCATTGGATGACACCTTAACGCGCGCCGTGGTCTTGAACACACTCGTCATGAAATCTTTACCGGTGAATGATGAGGGTGAGGCCGGAGTGGTGGTGCTGCTTAAAAGTATCGGACTAATAAACCAGCTCATCGACGCACCCATCTCGGCATGCTTGGAGGGCGCCAGGCCGTGGGCATGTAATCCTGAGACTAGAACGAGGGATAGGCTTAAGGGTAAAAGTCTCATACACTCAGTTTAACACAGTGGTGTGTCATAAAGTTGCAAAATAAGTGACGTTCGCTAGTTTGAATTCTAATATTATTTAATAATGCCTTATCCATTTGAAGAAGAATTTAAGAGTACAGTTTTTGAGTACCATAATTTTCCGAAAGATTGGCCAAATTCTTTTGCAATTCTTACTGCCTACGCGACCACGGGTGAAACGTGGACGCCTGAACAAAACATCGAGGCGGATCGACAGCTAGAAGCTGAGTTGAGAAAGGGCGGTCATCGCATCCATCGGATCTCGGGATATTCTAAAGATCTTAAAACGCATGAAGAGGGTTGGGCGGTGGTGATGGATTTAAAACCTGCGTGGGACTTGGCCGTGAAGTATAAACAGGTTGCGCTTTTTTATTATCAGAACAACGAACTTCTATTGGTCTATTCGAAAGAGTTTACCAGACATGATGAGGCGATTATTAAGGTAGTTCCGAGTTTTAAGGATTCCGTCCAGCCCTACTTGCCGAGAGTCTATCCCAAGAAATAATTGAATAGCCGTGAGTTGTCGTTTGTTGTAGTCTTTGAATATGTCGAAACCTTTACCCATTCTTTATGTTAAACCTAGCTGTCCCTGGTG
>JBBAUU010000080.1:0-6816 GCA_040398065.1 Opitutales bacterium
TCCGATCTGGCAAATTTTTGAAACAGGAACCACGTTCGAATTTCGTAATTTAAAAATCACTTCGATTCCCATTCCGCACGATGCAGCTGACCCGGTCGGATTCGCCTTGGATTGTCCGCATGCCGATTCCGGCGGTCACAAACGCGTTACTTGGTTAACTGATTTGGGACATGCGACGGATGTGGTTCGTCACCATTGCGCGTTGGCCGATATTTTAGTGCTCGAAGCGAACTACGACGATGAGATGCTCGATTTATCGAAACGCCCAATTAGTCTTAAACAAAGAATCCGTGGTAATCATGGCCATCTTTCAAATCAAGACGCTCGGGATTTATTACTTGGACTCAAAGAATGGCAAACGAGCCATTTATACCTCGGACATTTAAGCAAGGAATGTAATCGTACGGTTTTAGTGGATGAAGTGATGCAGGCGGTACGGAATCACAAAGAAGATCTTCAAGTGACCGTCATCGATCCACTTGAAGAAACTCCCGTTAGCTATTGGTAAATAACTTAGCGGGCTGGCGGCACCGGCACCTCGTCTGTCGTTGCAGGCGTCAAGGGCGGCACTGGAACCTCGCTCGTCGCACGGACATTAGAACCGCCTGCGACAATGCGAGCTAAGCGCTTAATGGCCTCACCACAAGCCGGCGAAGCAGGATTGATGTCTTGAGCCTGCAACCAGGCGTTTAAGGCAGCAGCTTCGGCACCTTCTTTTTCAAATTTTTCGGCTAACGCAATCAGTCTCGCGTAATCAGCAACCAACGGAGCGATGTCGGATCGAGTCTTCGCTAAAACTAAATCATCGGACTCTGTCTTCGATGCTTCCACTAAAACATCCCAAGCGAGATAAGGATTATTTTGGGAGGCTAAGACTGAAGCCTTTTGGATATTGGCATCCAATTCGCCGACGCGGTTAACAATCTGACGCAATTTATCGCTGCGGGCTTTGTCCGAGGAGAGTGCTAAGGCGAATTCTAGTTTCTTATTAAAAATATCTCTCCACTTGGATTCCGAAACTAAGCGATCAAACTCAGGAATCATTTGACCCATCTTGTCTTGGCGGCTGACGACTTGGGTTGCGAATTCTTTGATTTGTGGATTCTGCGGCCAAATTTTTCCGGCTCTCTCGAGAGCAGTCTCGGCCTTGGCAGTATCGCCCGACAGGGCGGCTTGCTTAGCAGACAAGACCGCCATGTTGGAAGCGTTGATGGCGTTATTCACTTTGGAGAGAATCGAGGTGCCAGGGAAGTCTTTGGCGCGACCTTTTACTTTGTTTACGTAGCCTTCGACATTCGCCAAATCGCGTTCGTCGCCGATGCGTTGGAGTTCGCGCAAGTCGCGCCATAAATCGAGCATTTCACGCTTCTTGACTGGATCAAATGTCATCACCACCGGTTCGTATTCTCCGAGGAAATAAGTTTCTTGGAGGCGCTCGAAGGACCCGTAAGTTTCGCCCTGTTTATGAAGATCATCCACCGTCTTCATTCCTAAGCTAACATCATTCATTGCCTCACGCGCTAAGGTGTCGAGCGACTCAAGAGTCGGAACGAAATCCGAGACCGGGAAAAATTCTTTAACTTCTTTCGCACCGACTTTGATATTCTGATTAGCTCCTTTAAAGAGTACGCGATAGATGGCACTCGTGATGATGCAGTGACGGTAGCGACGCTGTAAAAGAAAACCGACCATTTGAGATTGAAATTCAACCTGGGCTTTTAATCCCAACGCAGTCATCTCGGCATTCTTCGCTAAAATTTCGGCCTGCGTGCGTGATTCATCTTTCACACGATAGCCAAGTTCGGTGGTCCCTTGTGAAGTTTTCTTCAGTTTATTTGCCGTCCCACTACTGTTATTATCGTCATTGGCTTCCTCAATTTTCTGAGCGCGATTAACGACGACACCCTCTTGCACTTTACGCAGAGCTTCTAACTGATTCTTGGTGATGTTTAAGTCGCGGAACTCTGCGCGCATGGTCCAAATTTTCTTAACCTGCGAAGCAATCGTTAAACTATTATTAGCATCCATCTCATATTGAGCTGCCTCGAAGAGAAGGTTAAAGGCCTCTTGCTGGTTGGTATAGTAATTCGCTGGAGTGATGGCGTTAGGTGCTAAAAGTTTTTCAATTTTATCTAATATTTTCACGTATTTTTCGACATCACCACTCGTCGGAGGCGACTGCAAATATCGCTCAAAACGAGCACGCATGAGGCGTGAATTTCCGAGGTTAAACGTCTTCCCCTTCCACTGCATGGAACCGTTTTCCATATCGACCGAATCACTATTCACATCGAACAAGCGATCCGCTCCACCTTCGACGGTCGAGCTCTTATAATCACCGCTGGTGGTCGCTGCCTTGGGCGGCTCAGCTTGAGCGAAGCCCGCCACGGTCAGTGCCGAAATAAAAATGATATTAAATAAGTGCTTCATGGGGTGGCTTTAGAATTTTTCGAGTTCTTCAACGACTAACAGATCGCGACTCACGCGAACCTTAAACTTATAGCGTTGGCCAACTTCAAAATTGTTTCCGCCATTCAGGGGAACGAACACGGAGATTCGTCCGGAGCCACGTGCGGTCTCGGTAGGTTTCACTGCCAAGATACGTCCTCTACCTTCAACGAATGAAAGCTGCTGTTCGATTTGGCAATCGAGACGATAAACATTGCCCTGCATCGTCGCCCAATCTTTGCGATAACCATCCACGGAGAAGGCACTCAAGTCAGCAAACTTTCCGCCACCCGCTAAACGAGGTAAAACTACCGCGAGTAAAATAACGATGACCACAACGGGGATACCGAGCGCGTAAAAAATGGGTGGGACTTTGGACATGGGAATTATAAATAAGTTAAGAAATTATTATGAATCATCCTAACAGGCTTTGTGATTAGTTCCAGCGCTTTTGCTGACAACCTATAACAACGAGGCAAACTCCGAATAAACCCTGCACCAAAAGTAAAACCAGCGACAAGGTTGGGGAGGCGATAAACGATGACTGATCAGGCAGACTGGAGGTGTAGGCCCCGTAGAGGTCCGACGACATCATAGAATTCATGTAGCCCGACCAACCCCAGTAGGCATTGATGAAGGGGCGACAAATCCAAGTCAGTGCGGCGGGCAGAGCCAAGACGACGCCTGATAAAGGTAACTGGAATCCGACGAGATAAATGGAGAGCAGAGACGACTTTTCGGGCGAGGTCAGCATCGCGGAAAAACCAAGGCACACGATCGACATCGAAACGCACGTCGCTGCGAGCATCACAATTTGGTCCGACCACGGACCAGGGAATCGACAGATGATTTTCACAAACGCACACATCCAAGCACCTTGGAAAATCGCAATGAGTGAAACGAAAGTGATTTTGGAAAAGGCATAGGACCACGGACGCAGACCCGTCATACGTTCTTTTTCATACAAGGTACGTTCCGCAGAAATTTCTCGTCCCCCATTATTCGCGCCCATCAAGGTAAGCAGAATCACCTGGAACATCACTAAGCCAGCGGCGAGACTAGCCACTTGCGCGTTAGAAATTTGCACCTGCAAGGCGTGCTGAATGTCCTGCATCGACGCCACATTGCGGTCCATCGGAATTTTGAAAATATCCCACGTGCCTTCGATATTAAAAATAATAATTAATAACGGAAATCCGAAGGTGATGGCTAAGGTCAGTCCAAGATATCCGGTATCACGGAAAAATAATTTAAACCGACGGGATAATAAGGTGAGAAATTGCGAAACGCCGTCTGGAATTGTTAAAGCAGAAGGCACCCTGTTTTCGGGCGAATTCTTCTTCACTTGAGCACTAGCTTGATCAAAAGCAGATGGATTTTCAGCCTGATAAATCGTCCAGCGATTTCTCCAATATTCTAAATTCTGGGCGTTGAGTACTTCGTAGAGTCGCAAGCCATCGGGAATCTCAAAATAACTTAAGAGCGAAGCAGGCGAACCTTGGAAGATGACGTCACCTTGATAAACCACCGTGACCCAGTCGAATTGATTGAGTTTTCCTAAATTATGAATAATGCAAACGAAACTCTTACCGCGCGATTCTACTAATTGACGAAGCAGCGCGAGGATTTGGTCTTCCGATTGCGGATCGAGGCCTGAGGTCACTTCATCGCAAACCATGCACGCGGGATCAAGCGTGAGTTCTAAGCCCAAGGAAAGTCTTCGGAGCTGACCGCCCGAGAGTGAGGAAACGCGTTTGTCTTGGTGAACGGCTAGGCCCGTGACATCGAGAACCGAGGATAGTCGTCGCTGTCTCTCTGCTAAATCAGGAACGGCCAACTCAAGCGCGTAGAGCAGTGACTCCTTTACAGTGAGTTGCGGTTGGGCTGTGGTAAATTGTGGAGCGAAGCCGACTTTGCCGATGAGATCTTCGGTACAGCGAATAGCCTCATTATTTAAATAGGCTTCACCGGTGGATGGCAAAATCCCTAAAATCGCCTTCATCAGTGTGGTTTTTCCACAGCCTGAGGGTCCAATCACTGCGTTTAATCCGTTCGGCAAAAAGCGAGCTGTGGCGTGGTCTAAAATAAAGGGACCACCAGGACCAGCCTGCACAGTTAGATTTTGGCAACTCAGCATCGGGTTGTAATCTTGCCTCGGAACCGACCCGCGTAAAGAATTAAGACTATGAGAAAATTTCTATTTATCGCGACGGCACTGGCGATTCTCAGTTCCGCCCCTCAGGCCTCGGCTTTGACCATGAAGAAAAAGGCTGTGCCCAACGGTGGCATCTTTGGTATCGAAGTTTCGGGCACTGACTTATCGTTCTATGGACGTGCCGATCGCGTGATTTCCGTATCGTTCCAAGAGTATACCACGGGAACGTTTATCGTTTCAGAAGTCGTGATCGATATGGCTAACTCCAATCAACAACTTCGCATCTACAATACACGCACGCCTGGGTCGGCCGATGTTGCTGATCGCACCAATCGTGCGAGTGCGGCCAATTCTGAAAATCGCGGACTCAATCCTGCTGACGCATCCAAGTTACCGATCCCGAGCCAACTCTCGGCCCTCGAATCGAAGGTCACTAACTTAGCCACTAGCCCCGCTGCTGGATTAGTCGTCAAGACCTACCCTTCTACCACCCACGCAAAAACCGTTGAGATGGCCGTCAGTTCAAAAGCTGAACTCAAAAGTTTTTATACCGCATTCAAGAATCTCCTGTGCGGTACGGCCGTCCCTGCGAGTTCGGGAACGACCACTGAGACCACGGATGCAGAGGGCGCAGCCACCATTAATCAAATTGGTGGAACCGTCTTCATCATCAAATAAACAAGGGCTTAAAAGCCTCCTATTGTTACTTTAACTCAATTTTGATAACTCCGGCTTGACCGTCCTCAGTGTGACGGCTTGTCTTCGCCCTTAACTCTATGGCAACCCTTCCTGTAAATCGTATTAAAAAGAAGAATATCATGAGCTACAATGGTGAGCTCTGTATCGTTCTTGAATGTCTCGTTCGCACCCCTCCGAACAACGCTTCCTACGTTCAAATGGAACTGCGCTCCATCAAAACCGGCGCCAAAATCCCCGTACGTTGCGGCATTGGAGTCAGTTTCGATGTTTTTGAAAATTCTAATAAGTCACTCGAACTTTCCTACCAAGCGGACGGAAGCTATGTTTTCTCCGACCCTAATACCTTCGAAGAGTTTTATATTTCTGAATCCTCCCTCGAAGACTCGAAAGAGTTCCTTATTCCTGGAACTTCCTACATGGTGCTCTTCGTTGAAGACCGCCCAATCACCGTCGACCTTCCTCCATCGGTAACCGTTAAGGTCCTTGAAGCTCCTCCCGCCGTTAAGGGTGATACGGCTGGTAACGTTCAAAAGACCGTAGTCTGTGAAAACGGACTCAACGTGAACGTCCCCCTCTTCATCAAAGAAGGCGAGATGATCAAGGTCAGCACCGAGAACAAAGAATACCTCGGCCGCGCGTAAGACTGGATTTAGCCAACTTATCAGAAAGAACCCCGAAGATCGGGGTTCTTTCGTTTAGACTGATAAGGCCAAAACTAGGGACCTAAAATTATCTGTAGTCCGACCAGGATTCGAACCTGGACAAGGAAAACCAAAATTTCCTGTGCTACCGTTACACCATCGGACTGCAGACCCGCACTAAAGTGCTTTTGGGGGTAGAAAGTCAAGCGTGACAAGGCGAGATTGACGAGAACGGCTCTCTCGTACATCTCCCCTATATGCCCGCAACTTCCCCAAACCAGCCGAAGTATCGCCGAGTAGTCCTCAAGATTAGCGGGGAGGCCCTTCGTAACGACCAAACTGGACAGACTATCGACAGCGATGTCCTCGACCGCCTGGCCGACGAATTAAAATCTTTGAAAGAAATTGGCACCCAGGTCGCCGTCGTCGTGGGTGGCGGAAATATTTTTAGAGGCCTCGCCGGTGCACGTTCGAATGGCACTGATCGTACCACGGGAGATAACATGGGTATGCTCTCCACGGTTATCAACGGTCTCGCGTTAATGGATCGTTTAGAAAAATCCGGACTCGATGTTCGCGTGATGACTGCAATTCCGATGGATCGTATCGCGGAACCTTTTATTCAACGTCGCGCCACACGTCACCTCGAACAGGGTCGCATTTTAATTTTCGTCGCCGGCACCGGAAATCCTTATTGCACGACCGATTACGCAGCGGCACTTCGAGCCAATGAAATCGGTGCTGATGCGATTCTTAAAGCTACCAAAGTGGATGGCATCTACGACAAGGATCCGCATAAACATAAAGACGCAAAACGTTTTACACGCATCACCTATCAAGACGCACTGACCCAACGATTGGGCGTCATGGATG
>JBBAUU010000081.1:0-6760 GCA_040398065.1 Opitutales bacterium
CGCCCATGTAGATGACGCACTTCAGACCAAATTTAGCACAGACGGCAGCAGTGGCTACTCCGTGTTGTCCAGCACCCGTTTCGGCAATGATCCGTTTCTTACCCATACGAACGGCGAGCAAAGCCTGACCGATGGCATTGTTAATTTTATGGGCACCCGTGTGCAGCAAGTCTTCACGTTTTAAATAAATTCGAGCACCGCCAAAATGTTTGGTAAGCGACTCTGCAAAGTACAGTCCGGTAGGACGACCGGCAAAATCACGCAGCATGTTCGTGAAGTCATTTTGAAATGCCGGATCACGACGAGCTTCGGCGTACGCTTTGGACAACTCAAGGAGCGGAGTCATCAAAGTCTCCGGAACGTACATTCCGCCAAACTGACCAAAACGTCCACGGACATCAGGCACCTGGAAACGAGGTTCTTTGGTTGGAATGAGACTCGAAGCGGACATAATTAAAATAATATAAAGAGCGAAGTAAGACCAAGGGCAAGCGACAAGGACAAATCGGAGTCTTGCGCTTTCTTTCTACCTATATCAGATAAATCCATGCCTCGTGCCCTGCTATTTTTATTATTGGTCTGTCCCATAGGCATGTTCGCAGTCGAGCAAACCAACCCAGATAAAACTCCCGAAGAAGTCCGAAATCAGTTCACCACCCAACGTGCCATAGTCACTGGGCTGGTCGAAGGTATAACCGAATATCTGCCCGTATCCTCAACCGGTCACATGATTATTAGTGATGCGGTCATGGGTGTTGAAAAAAGTTCAACCCTGGTGGAGGCCAGCGTGGTCGATCGAAAAGGTCGCCGACTCTCGCTCGAAAAAATTGCCGATGACTACATTGTCATCATTCAGCTCGGGGCGATTCTCGCCGTGCTCTTTATTTTTTATCAGCGAATGAGTTCGATCGTAGTAGGAATCTTTAAAGGCCATCGCAGTTCCATTTTCCTAGCGCTCGCCATCCTCATCGCCTTTTTACCGGCAGCTATCTTAGGTTTTATTATCAAGGACTACATACCGTTCAATGTAACCATCGTTGCCCTCGCCTTAATCATCGGAGGATTTGTGATCTTTTTAGCCGAAAACAAATTACCTAAAATACCTTCTGATAATACTGGTGAATTAAATATAACACCGAAACAGGCACTGTGGATTGGACTCTGCCAATGCTTCGCGCTCATCCCTGGAACTAGCCGATCATTGGCCACCATCTTAGGCGGACGCTGGGCCGGACTTTCCTCCGCAGTCGCCACAGAGTTTTCGTTTCTCGTTGGCTTCGTTATTTTGTCCGCCGCTTCAGTCTACAAAATGTACTCACTCGGACCTGCCCTCTTACAAGTCTATCCAATCGGTAATGCGAGTCTTGGACTCTTAGTCGCAGCGGTGTCAGCGTTCATTTCAGTAAAATGGATGATCGGATTTATTATGCGCCGCGGACTTAAACCCTTCGCCTGGTACCGAATCATCGCTGGCCTGCTGTTACTCGGAGCAAAGTGCTTAGGATACTTCTAAGCCCTATTTTATTATCTTTTTTATGATTTAAGTTTGACCGCTTGATGGCCAAAAGGGGTTTGACTACTCAATTGATAAGATGTTTAACCAATTCAACCACTACGACTAATGTTTAAGCGTTTCCCAGGGCTATTCACCCAAGCCATTGGTATCGACCTAGGTACCGCCAATACTTTGGTCTTTCTCAAAGACCGAGGCGTTGTCCTTAGAGAACCTTCCGTGGTCGCGATTCGTACCAGCACTCGCAAGCCGATCGCTGTAGGTAACGAAGCGAAGATGATGCTTGGTCGTACTCCTGGTGACATCCAAGCGCTACGTCCGATGAAAGATGGTGTGATCGCCGACTTCGAAATCAGCGAACACATGCTTCGCTACTTCATCGGTAAAGTAGCTCGTAAATCTATTTTCTCAAATCTCACCGTCGTCGTTGCCGTTCCTTACGGTATCACCGCGGTTGAACGTCGCGCCGTGATGGATTCTGCTTATCGCGCCGGTGCTGATGATGTGATTACCATTCCTGAACCCGTTGCCTCCGCAATCGGTGTAGGCTTACCCGTTGAAGAGCCGATGGCGTCGATGATCGTCGATATCGGTGGCGGTACTACTGAAGTCGCCGTGATTTCACTCGGCGGTATCGTCCACGCACGCTCCATTCGCGTCGGTGGTGATGAATTTGATTCGGCAATTATTAAGTATATTAAAAATTCATATAATCTCATCATCGGTGAGCGCACCGCTGAAGAAATTAAGATTAAAATCGGTTCGGCTTATGCTTTAGAACAAGAGATGACCTACGAAGTACGTGGTCGTGACTCCGTCACTGGTCTCCCCCGCTCTCTCCACCTCACTTCCCAAGAAGTCCGTGAGGCCATGGCTGATAACATTAATCAAATCATCGAAGCCATTAAAGGCTCCCTGGAGCGTATTCCTCCTGAACTTTCTGCTGACTTAGTCGACCGTGGTATCGTGATTGCTGGTGGCGGAGCTCTGATCCGTCGCATCGATCGCGCTATCTCCGAAGCCACTGGGCTTCCCGTCATTATCGCCGAAGATCCTCTCTGTGCCGTGGTGAATGGTACTGGTAAAATTTTAGGCAACGCCTCCCGCTGGAGCGGTCGCGACTAATCTAAGCGGGCTAACCCGCCATGAATAACCACCAAAAAGGCGCCAGGGCATCTTACATTGCTTTAATCGTTTTTGTTTTGATTTGGATGTCGGGTGCCAGTGCCCTGCATCGCTTCACCAAAGAAACGTTCGCTGAATTTCAAGCGCCGGCTTTGCAGCTAGTGAGTAAAGGCAGCGACCTTGCTCGATACTGGGAATTAAAAAGTCGTAGCCACGAAGAACTTATTTCCGCTTCGAGAGATCTCGCGCGGATCAATGCCGCCTTAGAACTACGCATTCATTCGATGGATGATATTCGTCGCGAAAATAAACGCCTGCGTGAGAACGCACGTTACACGAGTAATTCAGAATTTCTTACCGTTGTAGCTCGAGTCATTTCCCGCGACAGTTCCTCGTGGTGGCAAAAAATTATCATTCGCAAAGGACGCAACGATGGCATCCGCCCAGGCAGTCCCGTGGTATTCAGCAATCGCGTCATTGGGCGCGTTTCTGCGGTGCATTTAGATATCAGTGAAGTGGATTTAGTAACGAGCCCAAGCTTTCGTTGTACGGCATTTTTAGTCGGTGATGAAAAGCGTCGGATTGTTTATGTCCGCGGTGATGCCGCGAACTCACTCTCTCCGAGCAAAGCGAAAGTCACCGCGATTCCCATCGATTATAATCCACCCACCGGTCAACCCATCAAAGTTTTGACCACGGGATTAGGCGGCGTTTTTCCTTCGGGTTTAATTTTAGGCGAAGTCGATGGCGGCTTCCGCCTGAGTGCTGATGATAATTATAAGGTCGCCGATTTAAATCCGGCTAAAGATTTAAACATGATCGAGGAAGTTTCGGTACTCGTGCCGCAGTATCCCACGGCGAACGAAATACTTTTAGCACCTTCCGAGAAAATTAAGTTGGAGGAATTTAAATGAGTTTACCATGGGCTTGGTTCTTTCTGATTCTGGCGACCTACCCTTGGCTGTTTGTCGCTGATTTAGTCTCCAGCACCTTAGCGAGTTCAGGTCTTAATTATTTTATTACAGGTGCGGCACTGATTGCCCCTTGTCGCCGATTGAAGCGCTGGCAGGCCGTTTTATTTGCGGGCTGCGTTGGCTTCATGTTCGAAGCCTATCGTCCAATACCCAACGGGACGGTGGCGATCTCGCTGGTGACTCTCGCGATTCTCCTCGGAAACTATCGCTCCTATTTACGCACCACCTTAGGGACAATCCAAGCTGCCGTGGTGGTTAACGCTGTTGCAGCGATTATCTGGTTTGCGGCCACGGCGTATCAGACTGACACACCGAGTGATATCTATAACACCATTTATCAGGCTGCGATTCAAGGCACCCTCTCTGGCCTCATGGGCTTAATCATCATCATACCCGTTGCGACCACCCAGAATTGGATTATGGATTTAATCGGAGTGCCGAGTGCACAGGATTTATTATGAGTCCGGACGATACGTTTGAAAAAATATCTGTACCGTCTGCCCCCATCACGCCATGGCGGATGTACTTAATCTTCACCCTCTTCGCCGTTGGCTTTATTTATATATTTTTCGGCTTGGTTTACCGTCAGCTGATACAGTCCCAAGATTTAATCGATAAAGCTAACTTGCAGAGTGAAGTCATTGTCTGGCGCCCACCCACGCGGGGTAAAATCGTCGATCGCAATGAAGTCGCCCTAGTAGAAAATCGCGTACGTTGGAGCGTGAAAGCCAATTTACTAACCCTCGAAAGCGAAATTTATAAGGAATACCGAGCATTAGTAAAAGCGGAGAAAGCTAAGGAAAGCAGCACGAAGATTAACTACGATACCTTACACCAAGAGGCACGGGTCAATGTGCTCAATCGATGGCTTAAAAAAGTCTGGTTTGTGATTGATGCGAGTAATCAAAAAAAATCTCCGTCAGAAAAAAATAGGACAAAGTTTTTAGTCAATAGCCCCGAACGTCAGGTCAATGTCACCGCGCTGGCTAAACATATGCGCGATTCGAAAATTTTAAAATTCACGCTCATCTCCGATTTAACTTTTCCTGAGCTAAGAAATCAAATTTCAGACGAAGAAGCGGGTCGTTCGATTGCACGATTCATTGAGCAATTCCCGGTCGACGGCCCAATCACCATCGAGTCGGACATGATTCGCTCCTACCCTTTTGGTTCTTTGGCTTGTCACACTCTGGGGTACGTCAAGGACACGAATCAGTTGCCCGAAGATGTCGATGCGAACTTTGAAATTTCGTTTAAGAAACTGAGTAAATCTAAGTACACCGGAAAAGTCGGCGCCGAAGGCGTTGAGCAAACCCACGACTATACGCTCAAAGGCTCGAGCGGCTGGGAGCGCTGGACAAAAACCTCGGCAGGATACAAACGAGAACTTTTAGAAAGCTATCCATCACAACCCGGCGGAACCATTACACTCTCTTTAGATGTGAAGATTCAACAAGCTGCAGAAAAAGCATTAAGTGCCATCAAAGATACCGAAGGTAATCCATTACCTAGCGCTGCGGTGATGTTGGATGTAAACACCGGCGAGATTTTAGCGATAGCGAGCCTACCTAGCTATAACCCTAACCGCCTAGCGAGTAAGGTCACCAATAAGTATTTCGACGAAATTCAAGAGCAAGGAGGCTGGATGAATCGGGCAACCCAAGGACTGTATGCTCCTGGTTCTACTTACAAAATTATTACTGCCATCGCTGGGATGCGTAGTGGAAAAATTGACTACGATGATATTTTAGACTGCGGGGCTAGTTTACGGATTGGAAATCGCGATTACCTTGAACACGAACCCTACGGATTCGGACAAGTGGATGTGGAAAAAATGCTAGCTATCTCCTGCAACGTTTGGAACTACCGAGTGGGTTTAATGGTGGGACCTGATTTACTTGCGCAAGAATCCCGACGATTCGGTTTAGATAAAGTATTACTCAAAGCTAACCCCAATGTCATGGGTAGTGAAACCCCCAGTCAGTATGAACTTCCATCGCCAGCTCGTAAA
Source organism: Opitutales bacterium (assembly GCA_040398065.1). GTDB lineage: Bacteria > Verrucomicrobiota > Verrucomicrobiia > Opitutales > UBA953 > UBA953. Next base: position 5,624 of record JBBAUU010000081.1, read on the forward strand.
ATGGTTATGCCGGATTCAAACTATAAACAAACTATCAAGCAAGGTAACTGGACGAGCGGTGATACCGCAAACACTTCCATCGGACAGGGCTTTACCTTAACCACTCCCCTGCACATGGCATGCTTTGCCGCGTCGATCGCGCGAGGTGAAACACGTACCACGCCGACCATCTTCCATGATCCATTGAGAATTCCTTATCACGAAGATTCTAGACCCATTGGACTTAATCGAAATCAACTGAATGCCATCCGCGAAGGAATGATTCGCTGTGTGACTGAAGGCACGGCACGTTCTATACAAATTCCAGGATTCCAATTCGCCGCCAAAACGGGAACCTCCGAATATTTCAACTCGGGACAGAAAGCACACCTTGCTTGGATTATCGGTTATGCGCCCGCCAAGAACCCGCAGGTCGCTTTTGCTGTTTTAGTAGAAGGCGAAAACGATACGAATACTTGGGGCGGACTAACTGCGGGTCCCGTGGGACAAGCCATGATTAAAGCATGGCTCAATTCTCAGGATAATCAGTCTGAAGAATAATTAACTCAGATAAACGTAAGTACCCACGGCGACGGTTTCAAAAAGTTTTATAATATCTTTATCAGATAATAAAACGCAGCCATGACTGTTCGGGGTCCCCAGTTTTTCGTGCTGGTTCGTTCCGTGGATATAAATGTAACGCTCTTTCGTATCCACCACCTTGCCCGCGGAATCGACGCCGTGATTAAATCCATTCTCACAGCCCTCGAGCCACAAAATGCGGCTCGTGATTAAATTATCCTCGGTCGTAGGGATAGTACTCCAAATTTGTCCGGTGGGTTTTCGAGCTTTGAAGATCATCCCGGGGGGCGCTTCGGTGCCAATTTTTTCGGCAACGCGATGGAGGCCCGTGGGTGTCTGCAAAGAGTCCTTCACACAGCCCTTACCTGCCCTAGCCGTACTCACCACGTAGGCTTCACAGTTATTTTGGTTAAAATGCCAAAGTTTTTGCTGGTCAATCGATACAACCAAGCATTCTTTTCCCATAGGAAGTCCCAGTACCTTTAGGCGCTCGGCCAACTCCTCTTTTAAAACCAAAGATTTATCTAAACATGTCATATCGTATAGGCATCGTGGGCGTGACTGGCGCGGTCGGTC
>JBBAUU010000082.1:0-6695 GCA_040398065.1 Opitutales bacterium
TGCAGAAAGACCATAAGGACCAACCCAAGCGCAGAGACTGAGAAGGACGGGATTACCTTCTTGGCTCGCTGAAAGTGGAAGCCAACCGAAGCCCGTTAAAAATACTGAGCGAACCCATTCGAGTAATCCCCAAGCGCCAGCTAGACCGAGCAGGTAGAGTAGGCGAATAGGGAGCGAGGCGCTTTCAGTCGCAGGAAAAATCCAACGTAAGGCAATTAACCACAAAAATAAATACAAGGCACAGTAGGCGGTCAGTAAAACTAAGCCGAGATAACCCAGAGGAGGGTAGACGTGTCGCAGCCAGATGAGAAGTGCGATCCAAAGAATCCAACTTACGCCCCAAGCCGCCTGTCGCCAAATCTTCCAAGGTATTTTCTGGGTGGTTGAAAGAATCGCAGGGATCAGGGCAAAGAGTGCGACGAAGGGATGTCCAACGGGTCCGAATGAGAAAAATAATAACAAGCCAGTTAGGCCTGTTCCCAACCATGCTATCAGGACTGGCGAGTTGAAGAGTGCGGGCCGCTCAAGGGTCATTCGGAAACAGGTTCAACAAGTTCCCAGCCCTCTTCGCGAACAAGCACTTCAGCTTTTTTCCATTTCATTTCTTGGACGTCGTTACCTTTGCGAATTTTCACCATGTCATTGCGTCCGATTTTTGGGGTCGAGCGACGGAACGGTTCCGACTTGGTTTGATTGTCAGCAGTTTGACTTGCGGTATCTTCAGGTGTGCCTGGCTCGGCGGGTCCGGTGGCGATGGCACGACCTTGGGCTGAGCGCAGTAAAGATTCGAGAGCTTCCATGGATGAAGCGGTGCGGAAAAGTCCGGAGCAAACTTCGGAGCGCAGCTGACGCATTAAATCGGAGAAAGTCCGATAGGCTTCAGTTTTGTACTCATTTAATGGGTCTTTTTGTGCGTAACCACGGAGGCCGACGGCGCGACGCAGTTCGTCCATATCGGTCAAATGATTCTGCCAATTTTTATCAATCGCACGGATTAAAAGATGACGTTCTAAATAATGAAGAGCTTCTTTCGATTCATACTTTTCGCGACTCTCTTGAAGCTCGTTAATTTTCTTCATGATGTAAGCGGCTGCTAAATCACGATTCAAAGAGAGAATTTCTTCAATCGCTATGCGAATAGGGAAGCATTGTGAAAACCACGAAAGGAAAACTTCGGCACCTTCGCGGTCCGCCATACGATCGCTATCGGGGAAAATTAAATTAACACGTTCTTCAACTTCTTCGGCAATGACTTCGAGAATGTTTTTACGTGTATTGGCATCCACCAATGAACGATTTCTTAGACCGTAGATGATTTGACGCTGATAATTGAGCACGTCGTCATACTGTAAGAGACGTTTACGTTGCGAGTAGTTCTGACCTTCGACGCGCTTTTGGGCGGTGCCAATGGAACGATTGAGTAAAGGGTGTTCGAGGGGCTCGCCTTCTTTGAATGATTTCTCCAAGAGCGATGAAATAATACCAGCATTCGAGAAGAGGCGCATTAAGTCATCTTCTAGAGCGATTAAAAATCTTGAACGACCAGGGTCGCCTTGACGTGAGCAACGGCCGCGCAATTGACGATCCACGCGACGCGATTCGTGACGCTCGGTGCCGAGTACGAAGAGTCCGCCTAATTCTCTCACGCCTTCACCCAGACGAATGTCGGTTCCGCGTCCGGCCATGTTAGTCGCAATGGTTACGGCACCTTTTTGGCCGGCCATGGCGATAATATCTGCTTCTTGTTCGTGGTGTTTAGCGTTGAGTACCTTGTGAGAAATCTTCGCCATGGTGAGCATTCGACTTAAGGTTTCCGAAGCTTCAACGGAAGCGGTACCAACGAGAACGGGCTGACCTTTTTGATGTGATTCGGTAATTTGCTTTATCGAATAACTATATTTTTCACGACGTGTTTTAAAAACGATATCATTTTCATCGATGCGAATACAGGTTCGATGGGCCGGGATGGTGACCACCGTCAGACCGTAAATTTCATGGAATTCAGTAGCTTCCGTTTCGGCCGTACCCGTCATGCCCGCCAACTTTTGGTACATACGGAAATAATTTTGAATGGTGATGGTCGCGTACGTTTTATTTTCTTTTTCGAGAGCAACGCCTTCTTTGGCTTCCATCGCTTGGTGCAGTCCATCGCTCCAGCGTCGACCTGCCATAATGCGCCCCGTGTTCTCGTCGACGATCATGACCTTCTCTTCTTGGACGACGTAATGACGGTCTTTTTCGTAGAGGGCGAAGGCTTTAAGTAATTGGCCAATCGCGTGAATGTCTTCAGAAACTTGAACGTAGGCGGCTTCGGCTTGCGCGCGTAATTCGTTACGTTTTTCTACGGTCAGCGATTCATCTTTATCTAATTCAACGTAGCGCGTCGGTAAATCGGGTAAAACGAAAGCATCGGGTTCGCCGGGGCGTAAGGTGTCGCGCCCTAGTTGAGTAAGATCTGATTCATGATTACGCTCACTGATGGAAAAGTACAAACGCTCCTTGAGATAAAAGCGGCGGTCTTTTTCGACTTCGCTCGCGAGATTGCCTTCAAAGGCTTCGAGGGCTTTTCTCCACCGACCCACTTCCATCAAGCGGCTGAATGATTTATTACGCGGCATCCCGTGTGCGGTGAGCCAGAGTTTGTCTAAGGTTTCCTGGGAAGGTTCTTTATTTTCAGGAACTTTTTTTAGTTCAGCTTCGACTTCATTGATGATGCGTGTGACTAACTTGGTTTGTAATTCAAAAAGTTTACGGACCGGTTCAACTAAGCGAGGGAAAGCGGGTTCGCGTTCTTCGGTGGTGGGTCCGGAAATAATCAACGGGGTGCGGGCTTCATCGATTAGAATCGAGTCGATTTCGTCGACGATACAGAAGTAATGACCCCGTTGGACTTGTTCTTTGGCGGATAAGGCCATGCCGTTGTCACGCAAGTAATCGAAACCGAATTCCGAAGCGGTTCCATAGGTAACATCGCAAGCGTAGGCTTTTTGGCGTTCTTCGTTACCCATTTGATTTTGGATACAGCCCACGGTGAGACCGAGCCAGCGATAGAGGTGGCCGATCCACTCGGAGTCACGTCGAGCCAAGTAATCATTCACGGTGACCAGTTGGCAGTTTTTACCCGTGAGTGCGTTGAGATAAAGGGGAAGTGAAGCGACTAAAGTTTTACCTTCGCCGGTGGCCATTTCGGCAATTTTATTTTGGTGGAGAGCGATGCCGCCGACTAACTGAACATCGAAGTGAACCATTTCCCAGGTGAGCTCATGTTCGCAGACGATCGCTTTCGTTCCGCAGAGTCGGCGGGCAGCATTTTTAACGACGGCAAAAGCTTCGGGTAAAAGAGCGTCTAATTTTTCGCCTTTGGCCAAACGTGCTTTGAATTCTGCTGTCTTGGCGCGGACCTGTTCGTCGGAAAGTTTCTGGTATTCTAACTCCAGCGCATTGATGCGCTTAACGATGGGGGCGCACTTGCGGAGAAAACTCCGATTATGGCTACCAACAAAGAGTTTGAGGATGCTTTGGAACATAGGGGACCGGAGGCGAAAGTTAGCAAACCCTCGGTAGAAAAGGCGAGCCAAAGCCCCTGTAGTTCAAATAATAAATGGGGGTAAATAAGCCCTGACTGGGGTGATTTCGGCTAAAAAGTTCGATTTATTGGGCCTTTTGACTCTTTACGGTCCCACTTGTCACCTAGGCTCTCAATGGCGTAGGGTTTGATAACTCCCCATGCTTAAGCTTTTATTTAAGTCCGTAACTGTTTTTGCCCTGTTCGCAGGTGGCGCAGTGTGCGCGGCGGAAAGTCCCAAGGTGGTTATTTGGAAATTTGATGACGTGAGGGCGGGAGAAAAAGCCCGTCTTCTTCCCGGATTTAAAAAGGTCTGCGATTGGGCCGTGAAAAATAAAACGGTTATTTCGATGGGCGTGATTTGTGACTCGTTAGCCAATCCTAATGCAGACGATGTTGCGTGGATAAAGAAGAATGCGATTGAGAATGGTGGGTGTGTCGAATTTTGGTTACACGGCTGGGATCATAAGAAAATTAAAAAACCCGATGGCACTGAGGGCTCTGAATTTAATGGGTCGGATTTAGTAACCCAGCAAAAACATTTTAAGGATGCTTGTGATATTTTTACGAAAAATACTCAACTCACGTTCAACACTTTTGGGGCGCCGTATAATCAGAGCGACGAAAACACCGCGGTGGCGATGGATGTTTGTCCGAATCTGACGAACTGGTTTTTCGGACCGAAAGATAAGAAGCGCATCGTTTTGGGACGTTCGATTAATATGGAAGTCGCTACAGGGAAGGTGAGTTACGATAAATTTATCCAGGCGTATAAAGCCAAGTCACCGACCAGTCCGCTAGTTTTACAGGGCCACGTCGGCCAATGGGACGACCAATCTTACAAAGATTTTGTGAAAATTGCTGATTTTCTCAGCAAAGATGGTTGGATTGCACAAACACCGAGACAGTTCGCCCAAGCCCCTAAAAAATAATTATTAACCAAATCTAAAAAATGTCCTCTCAAATTCCGATTATTAATCCTAAATTTGATACGGATGAATTTCAGGATAATATTCACCGTCATTACCGTGATTTAATTAATGAAAATCCAGTTTTTATAAACAAAGAGGGTATAGTTTATCTTACACGTTATGAGGATTGTTCGAAGTTGTTGGGTGGAAAACAATTTAAACGTAATCCCCCACAGGGGTCTGGACCCTTTTCTAAGGCTGGACAAACCCTCGGTCCGGTTGAGCAAACCGTCAGTCTTTGGATGTTATTCATGGATCAACCACGTCATGATGTCGTGCGTAAGGCGTTCACTTTGCCATTCATGCCTAAAGCCATCGAGGCATTAGAACCATTTATTATCAAACGTGCCCAAGAATTACTGCAAAGAATTTCGCTACAAGGTGAGGTAGAGTTACTGAAAAATTTCTGTTATCCATTGCCGGTCATGGTCATTGCGGAAATTCTGGGAGTACCTTCGGAGGATTTGGATTTATTTTATCAGTGGTCGGCAAAACTCACCGCTGCCATGGATTCAGGCACGCCCGAGGGGATGCAGGCAGGCACCGAAGTGGTGGGATTGATGACACGTTATTTTGATACACTGCTTGCACGGGCTGAGACTTTACCCGCCCATTCGTTGATCCGCATGTTGCATAATGATCCTATGCAACTGACGGCTGCGGAATTAAACAGTGGTTTAATTTTTCTTTTATGGTCCGGTCACGAGACGACCAAAAATTTAATTTCAAGTGGTATACAATTGTTGGCTGAGCGTCCCGCAGTCTTAAAGGAACTTAAAGAGCGACCTGAACTGATTACATCTGCCATTGAAGAGATGTTACGATTCGATTCACCGGTTCAGAAAATCAGTCGCTGGGTCCATGAAGATACCGACTTCGGTGGTTTTACTATTCCTAGTGGTACTATGATGACGGCACTCCTGGGTGCTGCTCACCAAGATGAAACTGTTTTCAAGAACCCGGAACTATTTAACATCCATCGAACAGAAAATCGCCACATCGCATTTGGCATTGGTTTACATCGTTGTATGGGGTCGACCTTAGCGAGACTAGAGGCGCAAGTTGCCTTTAAAGCTTTTCTACCTTTGATCAAAGAGTTGCGTCCAGTTCGTCATCATTGGCGCACACTTTCAGCTTTCCGAAGCTTAGATGAATTGGTTGTAGAAGTTACACCTGCATGAAGCATTACAACATTAAATCAGCTATCCTCAATCAACAGTTGATAGCTCTACCCGCACCGCAAAACGCCATTCGTTTAGCGATGCTGTTCCAGTTAGAAAGAACGCAGTGGCTACCTCCCGTCGAAATCAGACAACTTCAATTAAATCAGTGTAAGATTATTTTAAAACACGCGCAGGCCACGGTACCCTATTATCGTGAGCTTTGGGCAAAGGCTGGAATAAATATACCTGAAACTTTAAGTGAAGAATTCTTTGCGCAACTTCCCATAACACGTCGGCAGGATATACAAGAAGCGGGCGAGCGATTTGTGACCAAGAGTCTTCCCCCTGAGCACGGTAAAATTGATTTTGCTACAACTTCCGGTTCAACAGGCCGTCCAGTTCGATTTGGTCGTACAGGGCTCACCAATTTATGCTGGTTGGTTTTTGCCATGCGTGAACACCTTTGGCATGAACGTGATTTCTTGGGAAAATTATGTGCAATTAGGTGGGCGAAGTTAGGGGTCGCCGTGGCGCCTGATGGCTTGGGTAGTCCGAACTGGGGCGACGTCATTGACCCTATTTTTCCAAGCGGTCCCACCACTTTATTAAATGTGACCGCTAAATTGTCTGAACAGCTCGAGTGGCTGCATCGCGAGAAGCCAGATTACTTAATTTCATTTCCGTCCAATCTTTCAGCCTTATCACAATACGCTCAACTGAATGGTCTAAAATTGCCACAGGTTCGACAAATGCGTGTCGTGGGAGAGACTTTAACGGCGGAAATGAGAAAGTTTTTGGCAGACTCGTGGAATACCTCGGTGGTCGATATGTATACCTGTGAAGAAGTAGGCTACTTGGCCGCCCAGTGTCCCCAGGCTGAACACTTTCACGTTCAGTCAGAAAATGTAATCCTTGAGATTGTTGACGATCACGGTCGGCCGTGTCCTGTCGGAGTCACGGGAAGAGTTTTGATTACTAGCTTAAATAATTTCGCCA
>JBBAUU010000083.1:0-6642 GCA_040398065.1 Opitutales bacterium
CCGCGTGCACTCATGGATGCAGAATTATTTGAACTATTAATCGGTGCTGGTTCACGCGGCTTCTCCGCTCAACAAGTTTCGCATGCTCTGCTTGAACAAGCGGGAAGTTTGGCGGAAATGGCGCGCTGGGAGACGTCGGACTTCGAGCGCGTACATGGACTGGGTCCAGCGAAGGCAGCTGAACTCGCTGCAGCGATGGAGTTGGCACGGCGCATTCGTGAGCGCGACCACAATCCTGGAGATAAATTGGACACGCCTGTAAAAGTTTGGACGAGACTTGAGCCACTGTCGTCGAGTCTCTCGGTTGAAAAATGTTGGGTGCTTTGTTTAAATCGACGTAACCGATTGATTACGATTCAAGAGGTCAGTTCCGGCACCGCGACCAGTTCACTACTTCATCCGCGCGAAGTATTTCGTCAGGCTTTGCGCTACGGTGCGCCCGCTGCGATTGTTGCGCACAATCATCCGAGTGGAGACCCATCGCCCAGTTCGGCCGATCGGGCGGTCACACGCCAACTCGTGGAGGCGGGCAGGGTAATCGGAGTCGAACTTCTCGATCACGTGATTATTGGTCGTCCGGAATCAGACCCTGTGGGGAAGGGTTGGTTTAGTTTTGGTGAAGCCGGACTGATTTAAAAAGGATCCCCCGCCTGTGCCGATTCCGATTGGAGCTCCAGTTGATCCTGGATTTAGGTGGGCGGTACATTGCCACGGCTCGGACGAGGCCGGTCGGGTTACACCTCCCGTATATTATGTTCGTAGGGTACGGAGGCTGCCGCGGGTGTCGAACACTGCAGGGGAGGATTAACGTCCACAAATCCTGGGAAATTGCAAGTCGTCTAAATAGTTAAATGAAACGGGCCGTACTTGCGTACGGCCCGGGCTATGGCAGCCAACAACGATAAATTACTCTGGGGTACTTTCGCTGGCACCTAACGTCATACCGCCAACGACTTGGACTTTCTCGAGAATGATTTTTTGTAACTCGTCGAGCACCTTAGGATTTTTCGCGAGGTGGTCTTTAGCGGCTTCACGGCCTTGGCCGATGAGCTGACCATTATAGGCGATCCATGCGCCTTTCTTTTCGAGAATCTTGTGTTCAATTCCGAGATCTAAAACAGAACCCGTGCGTGAGATGCCTTCGTTGTACATGATGTCGAACTCACACTCGGTGAACGGAGGAGCGACTTTGTTTTTAACCACTTTAACTTTGGTGCGGTTGCCGATTACTTTACCAGTGGGTTCTTTGATTTGTCCGATACGGCGAATGTCGATTCGAACGGAAGAGAAGAATTTAAGAGCGCGACCACCAGGAGTGGTTTCTGGGCTACCGAACATCACGCCAATTTTCTCACGGATTTGGTTAGTGAAAATAACGACACAATTAGTACGGCTGATGGCGGCAGTAAGGCGGCGCATCGCTTGGCTCATCATACGAGCTTGAACGCCCACCGTGGAATCGCCCATTTGGCCGTCTAATTCTTGCTTGGATACCAGTGCAGCTACGGAGTCGATGACGATTACATCCACAGCGCCGGAACGAATTAATGTTTCGGCGATGTTAAGAGCGTCTTCACCGGATTCAGGCTGGGAGACTAAAAGATTATCTAAATCTACGCCGACAACTTTAGAGTAGCGTGGATCGAGGGCGTGTTCGACGTCTACGAAAACCGCGTTACCACCTTGGCGTTGGATTTCGGCGATGATGGAAAGACAGAGGGTGGTTTTACCGGAAGACTCTGGTCCGAAGATTTCGACAATACGACCGCGGGGCAGTCCGCCTACGCCGAGGGCGAGGTCGATAGCTACTGAGCCAGTTGAGACCGTTGATACTTGCATCTTGGTTGCGTCACCCATGCGCATCAGGGTGCCGTCGCCGTACTGTTTGTTGATTGCTGAGAGGGCGAGATCGAGGGTCTTGCGCTCGGAGGATTGAACGGCCGCTTTTTCTTTGGCGGTGGAGTCGGTCTTAGTAGTAGACATAGGGTTAATTAGATTGGGCTACGGTGAGACTATTTTGGCTGATGGCAAGCAAAAATGAACATTTGTTCACTATATTATTTTACCTAGGCAAATCTGGGGTTAGAACGTAAATAAAGCCTCTAACCAGCCTTTTTCCTCTGTTTTTTCCTCGGAATCGGACTTCATCGGCCCTGGCGGTGTCGTTCCTTTGACCTTGGGTGCTTCGCGATGAGTTAGGGTGAGAAGTTTCGCTTTTTCAGCTTCATATAGCGCCAGTTTGTTGAATCCCTTGGTCATGAGTTTGGCTGCAATCTGATCGCGTACCCGTTGGGCTATTTTGGCACCGCTGGGGCTATCGCAACCGAGTACCACGGCGATGACGCGGTGGTTATTATTGCGGGCGGTGGTGACGATTGAGGCGTTGGCTGCGACGGTCCACCCGGTTTTAAATCCATCGCACCCAGGATAGGAATTTAACAAGTGGTTGTGGTTCGTCAGTTGAGTGGATTTCAGTCCCGGCCTAAAATTAAATTCTTTGCACGAGCTAAAAGTAAAAGCGTCTTTCAGGGTGGTTAACTGTAAGCAGAGTTTCGCTAAGTCACGTGCGGTGGTGGTGTCATGGGGTCCCGCTCCATAGGTGAGGCCGTGTGGAGAAACAAAGCGGGTGTTTGTCATGCCTAGTTCTTTGGCCCGAGTGTTCATTCGCTCGACGAATTCTTTGACGGTCGGTGCGCGGGTGAGTGCTAGGGCAACGGCTGCATCGTTGGCTGAGTGGAGCATTAAAGCATATAATAAATCTTTTACAGTAAACTCTTCGTCGGCGGCCAACCAAACTTGCGAGCCACCCGTTTGGGCCGCCTCTTTATTTATTTTAACGAGCGAATTGAGATTCAATTGCTGATCACGGGCATCTTCCAAAATTAAAAGAAGCGTCATTAACTTGGTGACACTGGCTGGGTGACCTAGACGATCGGCGGTGGATTCGGATAAAACCATCCCCGTATCAGCATCCACGCAGATGGTGCCATCAAAGGTAGCGCCAACTTCCGAATATTTATGTTCACCGGCCCATCCACTATTAAAACAAAAAAACAGGAGGCTCGTGACAAGGAGTCGGTGCACAGTTTTATTGCTTGCGACTAAGGAGTTTTCGGCAAGACCAATTCTTGATAAATTGTTAATGAAAATATTTTTACTAAGACATGCCCATGCCGAGCCAGGAGAGATCGATTCGAATCGTCCGCTGTCTTCGAAAGGAAAGAAGCAAATAATGGGAATGCCTGCAAAATACTTACAGAAGGTTTTGAAAGAAGTTTTAGTCGCGGAACACAGCCCATACCTGCGTGCGACCCAGACTGCCCAGTTGCTCAAAAAATCCGTTAAGCGTCTCACCCTTAAGAAATTATCGGGAATTTTGCCTGATGATAATTATCGCCGTACTGCATTGATGTTGGCCAAAACGACCAAGCCTCGATTTTTGGTTGGTCACAATCCGCATCTCACTGGGTTGGTGGGCTTGTTATTGGGATTACGAGCGGGCGAAGAGGGGGTGCGTTTTCGTAAGGCTGGATTGATGGCCCTCGAAAGATTAACTTTGCCGACGGATGGACACCCTTACGGTCGCTGGAGATTACTCTGGTATGTCATTCCCGATTAAAAAATCACAAGGTTCTGGGCTGACTTACCCCGTTCATCGCTTTAACCATTGAGCATGTCGACGCGCCATCGCTTCATTTGGATTATTGTAGGAGCGACGCATCTTGCGCTGATGGCTGGCTTGGTGGTGAGTGATCAGGGTGTGTTCGGCAATCAACGTAAGCAGCCAGAAAATTTCGTGACCGTTTCATTGGTTAATGAAATAAACGCGGAACCCGTTTCAAGGGATTCGCAGTCCACTTCAAAGTCTGCCGTAAATTTATCTTCAGCGCACTCAGCTTCAGTAGAAAATAAAATTAGTTTACCTGTGGATGCTGCCGTGATGGCGGCGGTGCGCCCCCAATCATCTGTTTACACTGCTCCGATTTTTTTAGTTAGGGAGAGCCCTCAGTATCCAGCGGAAGCATTGAGTGAAGGTCGCCAGGGTAAAGTAGTCGTAAAAGTTTTTATTTCAGCGCAGGGCAAAGTGGAATCGACGCAGATTTTAGAAAGCTCGGGTTCGCCGGTTTTGGATAAAGCAGCGGAGTTAGCTGCCAGTTCCTCGCAGTTTAATCCAGCCGAACGCGATCACCAGCCCATCAGCGCGGAAGCTACGGCCACGTATCGGTTCGAATTACGTTAATTAATTTTTCGGTAATTCTTATCTTCACCGAGAAGAAGATTTTTCAGGCGAGTCCAATCTGATTCGTTTGCCTGACGGTCCATAATGACATCAGCAACATCTAATCCAGGATAGGACTTATCTTTTTTGCCATAATAGACCGACCAAAGAGAGCGTGCACTATCGGGGAGCATCGCGAAGCGGATATCACCAACGAGAATTCCAGATTCCTTAATGCTGTAGGCATTCCAGCCCTGCGTGAAGCGCGTGAAGTCGGTAACCATTTTTTCTTCGTTCGAGCCCTGCGGCGGATTGCCTGCGCTATTTAAGGTCCAAGCCAGACGCTTTTCACCAGGGGCGATGAGGGTGTCAGTAAAGGGCATTACTCTGACGGCGGCTACTTGCCATTGACCTTCGTGCAACCAAACACCGCGCCACAGAATAAGATTTGAAATGGTTGGCTTAACCGCGAGTCGTTCCGGCGAAATTTTTTGTTGGGTCAACCAACCGCGCAGAGATTTTTCCGCGCGCGCGTGTTGATAAATGCCAAGTCCAGCATAACTACAAAACCAAATTAAACCCACGGCCGCGATTTTCTTGGAGGATTTAACGAGAGCGATAATCGTTAAAACTAATAAGGGGAGGGTCGCAAAAATATCGATGATGGGCAGGCAGTCCCAGGCATAGCGTATTTCATTAAATGGCCAAAGGAGCATGGTGCCATAACTCGTACAACCATCGCAGAGCAGGTGCGTGAGTGAACCCGCCAATGCCGGAATTATTAACTCCCGCCAATTGATTCCTGGCTTGTTAATCCATTTAAAAAACCAAGCGGTAAATCCTGCACAGAGGAGGGCCCAGATGGGCATGAAAGAAAAACTATGAGTGAAGTGTCGATGCCAGCGAAACGAAGACAAGGGGTCATTGGCACTGCTGATAAATATATCAATATCAGGAACCTCGGCGGCAAGAAAGGCAGCTACGGCTGCGGCTGGTAGTGAGCCGCCTTTACGGGCAACAACGACGCCAGCTGATAGTCCAAGCGCTGCGTGAGTAAGGTTGTCCATAACTTCACTTAAATTGTTTCAATCGGAAAAGCGAAGCGGAACTTTTAAAATATTCCCAAACTTGACCCACGGCCTTCGCTAAATAGAGTTATTTGCTCTTACCCTATGCGTTTTGGTCTTAACACTTTTTTATACACCTCTCCTTTTACGGATAAAGAAGTGAAACTCTTTAAACGTTTTAAAAAATGGGGTTTTGATACCGTCGAAATCGCGGTCGAAAGTCCTGCACATATTAATCCTGTATTGGTTAAGAAAGCTGCCGCTCAGGCCAAAATCCAAATTGGGGCTGTCTGTGCCGCTATGGGTCCAGGTCGAGATTTTCGGGGCAGTGCAAAAGATCAAAAAACTGCGATGGTCTATTTAATGGCACTCATCGATCAAGCAGTGGCTTTAAATTCTCCCAGGGTGATTGGGCCTATCTACTCAGTCGTTGGACTGACGGGAGCGCATGACGAAAAAACAAAAGCCCTGCATTTTAAGTTAGTGGTTAAAAATTTAAAAAGATTAGCCCGTTATGCTGAGCAGCGAAAAATAGAATTATGCATCGAGCCTCTTAACCGATTTGAAACTGATTTTCTCAATACCGTAGACCAGGGCCTGAAATTGATTAAGGCGGTGGGATCTAAATACGTAAAATTACACCTCGATACTTTTCATATGAATATTGAGGAAAAAAATCAGGCCGCCGCGATTATTAAAGCCGGCAAGCACTTGGGACATTTTCATGCCTGTGGCACGGATCGAGGGATCCCCGGGGAAGACTCTTTAGATTGGAAGCCCATTGTCGCCGCACTTAAAAAGGTGGGCTATCGTGGCGATGTGGTTATCGAATCCTTTACGCCTGATGTTAAAGTGATTGCTCGAGCCGCCGCTATTTGGCGAACGATTGTCCCAAGAAAAGATGATATCCCAGTTAAGGGCTTGAAAAACCTTCACCGTTTTTTTGGCCGAACGAAATAATTTTATGCGTCATTTTATCTTAATTGCAACGTTTTGCCTCGCTTCGCTGGTGTGTGCTGCGGACAAAAAGAATATTCTTCTGATTGCTGGATTGCCGAGTCACGGTCCTGGTGAACACGAACATAATGCGGGCGTCCAACTTCTTGCGGCAGGCTTAAAACAAGCGGTGCCCGATTTAGTTAATGTCAGTTTTTCGTTAAATGGCGAATGGCCGTCCGATGAACAAATCGCCGCGGCGGACACGATTGTGATTTATTCCGATGGTGGCAAAAAACATCCCGCGCTTCCTCATCTCGATCAACTCGCCAAGAAGATGTCAGCCGGTTGTGGATTTGTTTGTCTACATTATGCGGTTGAGCCTGCTTATGCCCGAGCAGGCTGGCTGAGTGTTGATGG
>JBBAUU010000084.1:0-6639 GCA_040398065.1 Opitutales bacterium
GCTATTTATTGAGTAAAACCTACCAGATACCGACTATTTCTTAATGGATTTTAGCAGGGCAGGGATGTCTACCGACTCACGAATCATTTTCTCAATAATCGGAATTTTATCGGAGTCCTGCTTCATGGTTTTCACGGTCATATTATTAATACGTGCCGTCACTGCAAAGGACTCGGCTTCAACCGCCGCCACAGGAATACCTGCATCGGTCAATTTTTTCATGAGGGCGTCATTCGGCAGTAAGCCATTCGACAAAATAATTCCTGATAAAGATTTAGCCCCGCCACCTTCGATAAAAGCTTCTAAGAGGTCTTCACGATCTCCCGGAACAATGACGAGTGTACCATTGACCCGGAAATATTCAGCGGCACGACGGGCTGACATCGCCCCAATCACGACGCGACGTACTCGACGCAGTCCTGCGGGCTGGTGAATCCATCGTGCTTTGGTTTCTTCTGCTACCTGATCAAGATTCGGATAAACCAAAGTTTCTTGCAGAGGTACGACTCCAATCAAAGGTACGCCTAATTTTTTCAATCCACGGCTGGCGAAGTCGCGAATGAAATCAATTTTATCAGGTAATACTTTATTTAAAATGACGCAGACGACTTCGACACCTGATTGGTCGAAAAGGGCCTTATTGAGGGCGATTTCATCAATCGGTTTACCAATACCACCCGCTGCTACAATGAGCGCTTTAGAGCCTAAAACCTTGGCATTATCAGCATTCGAGGCGCCGAACACTGAACCAACTCCCGCGTGTCCGGAACCTTCGACGACAATAATATCTTTTCCGTAAGCGGCACGGTCGAACGCCCGACAGATTCGGTCTTTTAATTGAGGTCCAATCTCATTCGGATTTTCTAAATAGTTTTTGGTGAACTCAGGCCCAATCGCCACAGGCGACATCGCTGCGATCGGAATATCTAAAGAAAATAATCCATCGATGAGTAAAGTATCTTCATCCACTTGATCTTCGCCCGATTGCACAATGCGTTGAGCAATCGGTTTAATGTAACCCACATTCAGACCCATGGTTTGCAAAGCCGCGGTTAAGCCTAAGCAGGTCGTGGTCTTTCCATCATTCATCCGCGTCGCTGCCACAAAGATACGACTGGTATCCTTGTTCATCGGGCTATTGAGTAGGCCCGGAATATTATCAGCGAAGCGTTTGCGTGAAGCCATAGTGAGACTGCTTAATCTTTTAGCTTCGGATAGAGGAATGATTTGTCGACCGCCTGTGCTGCCACAATCACCGCGGTACCAAAAATATCATGGGCACTCGCTCCACGAGAAATTTCTGCGGCTGGACGATCCAAGCCCGTTAAAATCTGACCATACGCAGGAATATCCGCAATAAATTGAGCCATCTTGGAGGCGATGTTGCCGGAATTTAAATCAGGGAAGACGAGAACACTCGCTTTGCCGGCGACGCTACCCGTGACGCCTTTAGACTGTGCCGCAAAGGGATTAATCGCGGCGTCGGCCTGGAGTTCACCATCGATATCAGCGTTAATGCCCAAGTCTCTCGCACGAATTTTCGCTAACTTCGTCGCCGACTGAACTTTTTGTACCGAAGCTAAACGCGCATTCTCGGAGTGCGTTGAGTAGGCCAGCAAAGCAACCTTCGGTAAAGTATTAGTGAGGTGACCGGCTAAACCAGCAGTCGTCACAGCGATGTCTGCCATCTGTTCGGCAGTGGGTTCGGGAATCACGCCGCAATCCGCTAAGAATAAAACGCCTTCGCATCCGAAACGTGCTTCTTCGGATTCAAGAATGAGCATCGATGAAACTGTTTCCACGCCTTGTTGACGTGGCATGACTTGTAAAATAGTTCTTAAGCCTGATGAAGCGTGTTGCGTTGCACCAGAAATCAAAGCATCGGCACCCGCTGTCGCGACCATCAAGCAGGCAAAGTAATTACGCAATTTAGCCAATTCTTCGGGGTTTCCTTGGAGTTGGGTATTTCCGTATTTTTGGATGGAGGCGAGTTTTTCAGCAAAACTTTTTAATTCATCACTGCGTTCAGGTTCAATGATGCGAATGCCATCTAAATTAATATTCAGACGTGCGGCCGCGATTTTAATTCGCTGACGGTCACCGAGTAAAATCGGTACGCCGAGTTTCTTAGTCGCGAATTGGCGAGCGGCTTGAATGATACGAGGATCTTCTCCTTCAGCGAAAACAACGCGCTTGGGGTGATTTTGTAAACGACCAGAAAGTTTGGATATGAGTGACATATTAAATTAAATCATAATTAGACTATGAAATACAAAAGTGCGAGGCAGAAGGAATAATCTCCTGTCCTTTAACTTTGGGGACTAACCGCCAGTTTTATCGGAAAACAACCGTCTTGGTGCCCGCGATAAGAACCCGGTCTTCCACCACGGCACGCAGTCCACGGGCGAGAACGACTTTTTCGATATCCTTACCTAAATGGGCCATATCTTCAGGGCTTTCTGAGTGATCCACGCGGATAACATCCTGCTCCACAATCGGACCTTCATCCAACTCAGGCGTCACAAAGTGACAGGTCGCACCAATCAGCTTAACACCCTTGCTGTGCGCCTGGTGATAAGGCTTTGCACCCGCAAAAGAGGGCAGGAAGGAGTGGTGGATGTTTAAAATTTTTCCAGCAAAGGAGCGACAAAGCGAATCGTCTAAAACCTGCATGTAACGTGCGAGGACAATTAAGTCCGCATTTTCTTGGCGGAAAATTTCTTCCATCTTTCGGTACGCCGCTTTTTTAGTTTCTGGCGTTACGGGCACATAATGAAAAGCTAAACCATGTGCTTCGACAATTTTTCTGTGGTTCTCGTGATTTGAAATAACACAAGGAATAACAAAGGCGAAATCTTGAGCCACGTAGCGCGCTAATAAATCATACAAGCAATGTTCTTGTTTAGAGCAAAGAATGACGACGCGTTTTGCTTTGGCGGAGTCGGACACCTTCGCATCCATTTTGAATTTCTGCGCAATGGGCTGGAAGCGGACGTTAAATTCTTCGGGCGGGAAATCTAAGGAGTCGGCCTTGATTTCCACCCGCATGAAGAATTGCGAAAGTTCGTTTTCGGTGTGCTGACTCGCCTCAGTGATCCAGCCTTTGTGCTGAGCAATAAACGTAGACACCTCGGCCACGATACCGGTGGTATCGGGACAGGAAAAGCTGAGGGTTAACGTTCGGGTCATGCGCGTAGGAGAATGGTTGGGGGCGGAAGGGTCAAGTATTAGGGGTGGGGAGTGCCCAATTTTGGCAAAATCGGGACAATCTTTGGCTAAAATCTGAATGCTAGGGGATTGACCAACTTGCCTCCGTTCCTACGTTGAACCTTCACTCTACTCAAGATGGCAAAGACATTGTTCCAAAAAGTCTGGGATGCGCACGCTGTGACGCAGCTACCAAACGGCCAAACCCAACTCTTTATCGGTACCCACCTGATTCACGAGGTGACCAGCCCGCAAGCCTTCGGTATGCTTCGCGACTTGGGTCTCCAAGTGAAGTACCCTCATCGTACTTTTGCCACAGTCGACCACATTGTGCCGACCAACGAAATCAAAGAGCCTTACTCAGATCCAATCGCTCAAGAGATGATCGAAGCTCTGCGCAAAAATACCAAAGACTACGGTATCCGCTTTTTTGATACAAACACCGGTCAGCAAGGTATCGTGCACATGGTAGGTCCGGAACAAGGTATTACCCAACCTGGAACGACCATCGCTTGTGGTGACTCACACACCGCCACGCACGGCGCTTTCGGTGCAATCGCTTTCGGTATTGGTACCACACAAGTTCGCGACGTTCTCGCGACACAAACTTTAGCACTCAACCCGCTCAAAGTTCGTCGCATCGAAGTGAACGGAAAATTAAAACCCGGTGTTTACGCGAAAGACGTGATTCTCCACATCATCCGTGATCTCGGTGTGAACGGTGGTATTGGTTTTGCTTACGAATACGCTGGTTCGACTTTTGATAACTTCTCGCTCGAGGAACGTATGACGGTTTGTAACATGTCCATCGAAGGTGGTGCGCGTTGCGGCTATGTTAATCCTGACGACAAAACTTGCGAATACATCAAGGGCCGTCCTTTTGCCCCTAAAGCCGCTGATTGGGATGCTTCCGTCGCTCGCTGGAAATCTTTCGCTTCGGATCCAGGATGTAAATACGACGACATTAAAGTATATCAGGCCGAAGATATTCGTCCAACCGTCACTTGGGGTATCACTCCAGGCCAAGCGATTTTCATCGACGAAAAAATGCCTGCGTTGGAAACACTCAACGCCGCTGATCGTCTGACCGCGGAAGATGCTTACAAGCACATGAAGCTCACTCCGAATACCCCAATCAAGGGTACGAAGATTGACGTCGCATTTTTAGGTTCGTGCACCAACGGACGAATCTCTGACCTCCGCGAAGTCGCTAAACACCTCAAGGGTCACAAAGTTAAATCGAGCGTGAAGGCGATTGTCGTTCCTGGTTCGATGCTCACCTCCATTCAGGCACAAAAAGAAGGTCTCGATAAAATCTTCACCGACGCAGGCTTTGAATGGCGCGGTGCAGGTTGCTCGATGTGTCTCGCGATGAACCCTGATAAATTAGTAGGCGATCAACTTTGCGCTAGTTCCTCCAATCGTAATTTCAAAGGCCGTCAAGGTTCTCAAACCGGTCGTACGGTTTTAATGAGTCCTCTCATGGTTGCCGCTGCTGCCATTACCGGAGAAGTCACCGACGCTCGCGAAGTATTCAAAGTTTAATGCCGATTAAATCAACAGTCGCTCGCGTACTCGATCGCGCTATCAGCGGTGAATCGATTTTATTATCTGCGCAAATTGAACGCGTGGATATTAAAACAATGGTGACGGTGGATGCGCATTTCGACGGCAAGCCTGTTTGCCCTGTGGTTATTGATTATATTATCGATGGTGTCGCCGTGCAGTGGATAGACGCAAAAATTTCTCCATCCATCGCGATGCAACGCGCAGAATCTCTAGCCTCTGCCTTGCTCATTCCTCTTTGTGTCATCCACACTGATGGTTGGCAGGAAGTTTCTAAACTCACTCCTTCACTTTCTTAAAATCGTATGTCGCTCGCAAAAATCACCCAAGTTAAAGGTCTCGCTCTCGCCGTTCCTGGCGATGACATCGACACCGACCGCATTATTCCCGCACGCTTCTTGCGTTGTGTGACTTTTGATGGTCTCGGCGAACACGCCTTCCGCGATGAACGCACGGGCCCTGATGGCGTTGATCGTCCTCACCCGATGAACTCTGACCAAGCTAAGAAATCCAGCATCATGGTAGTCGGATTCAACTTCGGTTGCGGAAGTTCCCGTGAACATGCTCCCCAATCACTCTGGCGCTTTGGTTTCAAAGCTTTCGTCGGTGGTAGCTTTGCCGAAATTTTCTTCGGAAACTCAACTACGCTCGGTGTACCATGTATGACGCTTTCTAAGGACGACCTCGCGCAACTCACCGAATTCGTTCAAAAGAATCCTAGCATCGAAGTGACGGTCGACGTTGAAAAATTAATGGTCACCGCAGGTGATAAATCTTGGAAAGCATCGATTGCATCCTCTGCTCGTGAAGGTCTTATCACGGGTAAATGGGATCCAATCGCTGACTTACTCGAAGGTGCTGGTAAGGTTGAAAAGACCGCCGGCTCACTCGCTTACGTCGCCAAAAACTAATTATAAAAATTAGTATTAATAAAAAAGCCCACGGACCGTGGGCTTTTTTGTTTCGACATTTATTAGTGTCGGAAGTGACGCATCCCCGTGAAGACCATCGCCATGCCACGCGCATCGGCCGCGGCAATGACTTCTGCATCCTTCACCGAACCTCCTGGCTGAATGGCACAAGTTGCTCCTGCCTCAGCTGCCGCGATTAAACCATCAGGGAAGGGGAAGAAGGCATCAGAGCACACTGCTGAACCTTGTAATGAGAGTTTGGCCTCTTGGGCCTTCCAGACGGCAATACGCGATGAGTCGACGCGTGACATCTGACCAGCACCCACACCAAGCGTGCGTTCCTTGCCGGTGTACACGATCGCATTGGATTTAATGTGTCTCACGACGCGCCAACCAAACATCATCGCAGTCATTTCATCAGCAGTGGGCTGACGTTTGCTGACGACTTTAAAGTCTCTCGAATTCACGGGCTTTTGATCGCGGTCTTGAACAAGAACTCCGCCAATCACCGCACGAACTTCGCGTAAGCTATCCGCACGAAGTCCCACTTTAGCTTTCATCAGTCGTAGATTTTTCTTCTTACCGAAAATCGCCAAAGCATCTTCATTAAATTCCGGTGCAATAATGACTTCCGAGAAAATCTCGGCAATCGCCTCGGCGAGTTCTTTATCCACCGTGCGATTGGCGACGATGATTCCACCGAACGGAGCCTGACGGTCGGTCTCAAATGCTTTATGCCAAGCTTCGATTAATGTTTCCGCCGAGGCCACACCGCACGGATTAGTATGTTTAAGAATCGCTAAGGTCGGACGTTCAAACTCACCAATGAGATAAGTAGCCGCTGTGATATCTAAAATATTGTTATAGCTAAGTTCCTTGCCCTGCAGTTGTTCGAATACTTCATGGAAAGATCCGTAGAGTGCCGCCTGTTGATGAGGATTTTCACCATAACGTA
>JBBAUU010000085.1:0-6585 GCA_040398065.1 Opitutales bacterium
CCCGTGATTTTAATCTCTAGTCTAAACGACTGGCTAGAACGTGCGAAGAACTTCGCTGAACATCTTCCGACCGGATTAATTGATGAAGTTAATTCTGCCCTCAAATTAACGCGGGCACGCCTCACTCGTCGCTACGCCCTCCTAATTTCTACGTGGGTCGCCGGTTTTCTGATTCTCGTGGGCGCACTCTTCTACGGCTATCGCACTCAGGAATTAAAATCCGAAGCACGACGAAACTTCCAAGAAATCAGATCCCTGCTCGAAGCCTGGGATACCGAAACCGCTGCCCAGAAACTGACCAACGATAATAAAAATTATATTCTAAACGAGAAAAGTTCGGAATTCTTAGACGAGTACACGGAAATTAAAAAAGAGATTCAAACGCAGCGCGAAACCCTCACCACCCTGCGCACCGAAGCGAGTTACCTACAACAAGCCTTCCAATCCGGCATCAATCTTTCCAACTACGCGGAGGTTAATACGCACGCCAAGGCCTACCTCCAAGCCATCACTCAAGTGGGACCCAAGGCCGCTGAGGATTTAAAGAAAGTGTGTCCCGACCCCGCCCTTATTCTTTCGAGCTGCCAAAAAATTACCGAAGAGAGTCGGGCGCAATTATTCAATCTACGCATCCAACTTAAAAAATCGATTGGTAGTAACGACAAGATTTCGGATTTACCAAGTGCGATTAACACCATTGAGAAAATTCGTCCGCTCATTCTCAGTCTCTCGATTGCTGGCGTAAAAGACCTCGATGAAGCGAATGCCGAAATTGATCGAGCGAACATCCGAATTGAAAGTGAAAACAATGCTCTCTCCCAATTACAAAGCCTCACCCAAGCCACCGATCTCAAACTCTATCTCAATGCCCTGGGTTCAATCATCAAAAATAATACCGCGAGCTCCCATTTAAATAAGAAGGCGCAAACCATTATTAATCACTCACCCAAGATTCTCACTCTGCCTCGCGCAGTTTTAGCGCCTCACGTCGGTGCCATGTGGGATAATATTCCCAACACTGATTCCTCCGGACTCTTTCAGCCGTCGCAACTCACGCCCTATGAATCGAATATTGTTCAAGCTTTAGCTGATAATCGTACCGCCCTATCGATGCGCCGATATTACGTGCGACAAACCTCCTCCGAAGGGATTAAGAAATTACGCTCGGTGGTGATCTCTGGCGAACTCGATGTAGAACGCAAAGGCTTCAATGGCGGCATTGAATATGTCGTCAGTGGCAAAGAGTTAAATCGTGATGGTGAATTACTCGATTCATCATGGAGTCGCCGAGAATTCCGAACTGAAAAAGGCGAATTCATCTCGAAGGGCGAAGACCTCGTTGAAGAAACCCCGCTGGGTGAACTTGATTACCTCCGACAATTCAATCGCTTCTTCGAAGTGAAAAATGGTCAACTCTCCGAACCCATTATTCGTAAACTTGATTTAGTTCGTCGAAGCCCAGCACCATTCTTCGAATTACGCGCCTATCAACTACAAGAGCTTTTTAAAGTCGCCAACCAACGTCCGGAAATTTGGGGCATCTTGTATTCACCTTCGGCGCAACGCGACGCTGAGCAACTCCGCCGCATCACCCAAAGCTCAATTAATTCGTACGACTTCTTGTTTAAAGAAAAATGGGCTGACGTCCTCGGTGATTTAAAATCCATTCTGCTTCGTCAGGGCGGTTGCACTTACGCTGAAGAAGCACGTTTCTGGCGGAGTCTCTTAGCAACGCTTCGCACACAAAAAATGATTTATGTTGGCTTCCAAACCGATGACGGTGAAGCGATTCTGCGTGAGAAACTTTCCGACACCCTCATTTTCGGTATCGATAACGAAGGTAAAGCTAATGTGATTTATCGCGTCGATGCCGATGGAAACCGTACGCGGATCAACGAGCCCTCACCCCTTTCACCCCTTTTACGCCTGTCGACCACGGTCACCGAAGCCGCACGTGCTTCCAAGATTCCTGCCAACCTCAATCCACCAGAAGGCGGCTGGGAGGTCATCCTCCTCGGCCGTGATTTATAAACGATGAGTAAACAATCTACATTTCGTCTACGCTGGAAAGGTGTCATTTCCGAACCACTCTCCCTGGCACAAATTAGCGATAAATTACGCTCCGGTGAAATTAGTTTAATTCATAATATCGAAGTCGAAGGCTCCTGGATAACTATTCGCGAGTATTTCCGCACCATCGGCCTCAGTCGCTCGCCCATCACCACCGCCACCCAAATTAAAAATCAGGAATCCGGCAGCAATCCTCCTGAAATAAAAGCGTCCGAGACGAAGAATAAAAATAATCAGCTCAACCTCGAACATACTGTACGCATGGGCTACCTCTGGTGTGGTTCCACTTTTATTTTCCCACTTTTATTTTCCCTCATCGTACCCATCTTAGAATTTTTAACTAAATCGACTTTTCCATTCTCCTCTCGATTTGTACTTCTGGCTTTTGGAACCCTTGCGGGATGTGGACTTCCCTACTTATCGATCCGACACATTAACGCTACTATTCAAGACCACGGACTGAGCGATATCGTCAAAGATCAGCAAAAACTTTACGTTACCCTCGCCACGGCCAGTGCCCTCATTTGGCTCATAGTTTTCTGGATTTTAGCAGGGTCTAAGGGCTAATTCTTCAATCCGCTTGACGCATTGAGACGACCTGATTGAGATACTTTCTTCCGGTTTTCGGTAGCGTAGCTCAGATGGTTAGAGCGCGGGACTCATAAGCCTGAGGTCGGCAGTTCAATTCTGCCCGCTACCACCACCGGAAATTTATTATTTAATAATCGAACCTACGGGGATGTCTAAACCATCGCGCCAAAGGGATTCCATGCTGTAGCTTTCACGGACATCAGGACGGAAAATATGCACGAGAACGTCAAAGCCATCGACCACGGTCCAACCGCTTTCACGTTGCGACTCGGTTCCACGGGCGGGTGAACCAACTTCATCTAAAGCTTTTTCAACTTCGATACGCAGGGCACGTAAATGTGGATCGGATGTACCTGTCGCAATGACCATGTAATCGGCGACCGAAGAAAGTTGGCCTAACTCTAAGACGCGAATGGACTCAGCTTTTTTGTCATCGAGCGCTCTGATAATCGCAATCACATGTGCTGGAATTTTCGAAGCTACTTTTTGGGCCACGGGCTTGACCGACTCCGAACGTGTCTTCGCCTTACTCGCCGCAGGCTTTTTAATAATTTTACGGCGTAAAGGCTTGGGCGCTGCTTTGGATTTTAAGGCAGGTTTTAATTTTTTCTTTTTAGGGGCAGGCATGTTAGGATTGATAAAGTGAATGCTCATCGATGTAGGCACGTACCGACTTGGGCAAGCCGTTTCCAAAAGGCTTTCGTTCCTTGAGCGACAAACGCAATGCCGTGGATGAAACCTTAACAGGGGGTGCCTTCAAAATGGTGACTCTTACTTTGTTTGCAATCGACCGAGGTGGTTCCGTCGAAATGTCATCCCGACTCAAAACCGCAAATTCTACATAACGACCCAATTCCTCGACGTCTTTCCATCGATCCAAACGAGCCAACTGATCAGCCCCAATAATCCAAACACGTCGAGCATTCGGAAACTCGGTAGCTAATTCGCGTGCGGTATCGACTGACCAACACACGCCCTCGCGGCGAACTTCGCGGTCATCAATCACCGCCCATGGACAGGGTTCAAAAGCTAGTCGCGACATCGCCAAACGGTCGGCTGCAGATGCCAATGGCAATGCCGCACGTAATGGCGCCAGGCCTGCAGGAATAATTCTGACTTGATCCAGTGAAAGTTGACGCCATGCCGCCGTCGCCGCCGCCACATGGCCAGCATGCGGAGGGTCAAAAGTACCTCCTAAAATGCCAAATGAGGCTGACATATCGCCATACTTGCAGACTTGAGCCCTCTGGCAATCCAAAGCAGGCTTGAGCCCAGCCAAATACCGAGAAACACTACACCCATGGCCGTTGCCACAAAATTTCTACCTGCTGGGTTCGACTTCAAAAAGCCTATCGCCGTCATCGCTGGACAAGGACGCTACCCCGCCCTCCTCATCGAATCCGCCCGTGCCCAAGGTGCGAACATCAAGCTTCTCTCTTTTGAACAAGAAACGGATCCTAAATTAATTGAGACGTTTTCTCCACAAGACCACCGCTCCATCACCGTTGGAAAATTAGGTCAATTACTCGATGCCTTAAAAGAGGTCGGCGCAGTGGGTGCAGTGATGGCCGGACAAATCACCCCGCGAAAACTTTTTTCAGGAATGATTCCTGATTTAAAACTGGTCGCACTTTTTGCTAAGTTAAAAGAAAGAAATGCCGAAACCATTTTTGGTGGAATCAGCGAAGAGATTGAAAACCTTGGTATCAAGATGCTCGATGCACGTGTCTTTCTCGACGACCACCTCGCCTCAGCAGGCTGTCTGACTGGTTGGTCCTGCGGTGTTTCCGATACAGAATTAGAATTCGGTACACGCATGGCCCGTGAAATGGCTCGTTTAGATATTGGTCAATCCGTCGTTACCGCCAAAGGTACCGTCATCGCGGTCGAAGCTTTCGAAGGTACCGATCAAATGCTTCAGCGTTGCGCGCAGACCGGCGGAAAAGAAATGCTTTTAATTAAGACAAGCAAACACGCTCAAGATTTTCGCTTCGATGTCCCCTGCTTTGGAATTCAAACTTTAGAAAGCATGGCCAAGGGTGGCGTGCAAAAAGCTGCACTTGAAGTTGATAGCGTCATTCTCATCGATCGTCCCGCGGTCATTGCACACGCGAAAAAATTAGGCATCGATATTGTCGGCTTTCCAAAAAAATAATTTTAGCCGTCAAAAAAATTCCAGGCGAGAATTGACTCGGCAAGAATCCAGCCAGTAATCAGCGCGAAAACTAAAATAAAGAATCGGCGATAGCGGACCCAAAAGCGCGTAGGCTCTTCGGGAGTTTGTACGTAGCCTTCGGAGTCAAAAAATCTTTTAATCGTTTCCCAGATTGAGAAATTTTTTCCCGTATCAATCGTCGGATGGCGATACCCCATGGGTCGATAATCTTTGGGTTTAAACCTCTTAAAAAGGTTGAATAGCATATTCTGACCCTAAAGACATCTCTGACGCTTTACAAGCGACACCTCTAAGCCTAAAGACATCTCTGTGAAGTCCACCACCCGGTCCATTCGCGCACTCAAAGGCATCCGTCCTATCGTCTGCCTCACCGCCTATGATGCAATAACCGCACGGATTGCTGACCAAGGCGGTGCTGATCTTATCCTCGTCGGCGATTCCCTCGGAAACACCGTCCTAGGCATGGAAGACACGGTCGGAGTCACCCTCGAAATGATGGTCCACCACACCGCCGCTGTAGTTCGCGCCAAACCTTCTGCCCTGGTCATCGCAGATCTTCCTTTCGCCCTCGCCCACGAGCCTTTCCCAAAACTTCTTAAATCGTGCCGAACGCTCATGCAAAATGGCGGAGCTCACGGAGTAAAAATTGAAGGCGGTGCCACCCTCGCAGTTTCTATTCTTAAATTAGTCGACGCTGGTATTCCCGTGATGGGCCACGTCGGCCTCATGCCTCAACGCGTTCACTCGACGGGTTACAAACGCCGCGGATTAAATACTGCCGACCAACAAAAGATTTTAATTGATGCCCAATCCGTCGCCGCCGCGGGCGCCTTTAGTATCGTGATTGAATGTGTGGATGAAAAATTTTCGCAACAGCTGACAGAGTCTCTCGAAATTCCTACCATCGGGATCGGTTCAGGCAGTGGATGCGATGGACAAATTCTCGTCATCCATGATTTACTCGGACTCACCTCCAACCCTCCTCCCTTTGTTAAACCCGAAGCCCAGTTACACCGCGACGGCGTTGCTGCTGTGCAACGCTGGGCTAAAAAAGTACGTAAACCAGGACTAAAAAAATGAACTGCGTCATCTTTGGTGCTGGTGCTTGGGGCACCGCCTTTAGTTTACATTTAAATCGTCAAGGCCACACGGTCACTCTCGTGCCTCGTCGCATTGAGCAAGCACTCGATCTCGCAAGCTCGCGCGAAAATAAAGAATACTTGGCCGGACATAAATTACCTCTCTCGATTCAAATCGGTCTCGAAGCTGTTCCCGCTTTAATGGATGCGGATATCGTATTTCTCGCCTACCCATCCAAAGGTCTCGCCGATTTACTCAAACAAATCGGACCATCCATCAAATCATCCGAAACCGTAAAGATGGTTGTCTCGCTTACTAAAGGACTCGATCAGAAAACTTTAGAACGTCCATGTGAACTGATGTCTCAGGCCTTCGGAAAAATTCCTGTCGGCACACTCAACGGACCGAGCAACGCCCAAGAAGTCGCGCGCGCCCAACCAACCGCGATGGTTCTCGCATCCAATGCCGATGAAAAAACTTTGAACGAAGTCCAAGCCGCCATCAGCGGACCTTCTCTGCGCACTTATACTTCAACCGATATCGCTGGTGTCGAAATCGGTGGTACTTTGAAAAATGTCTACGCCCTCGGTGCCGGTCTTTGCGATGGCTTGAAACTGGGCGATAATGCCAAAGCCGCTTTTCTCACTCGTGCCCTCCAAGAGATGATG
>JBBAUU010000086.1:0-6584 GCA_040398065.1 Opitutales bacterium
TGTACCTATAACTCGGTGGTACGACGCCGAGAGGTAAATAAGGAAAGATATGCGTGCTGTGCTTGTTATTGTATTAAGAAGTGAAAGCTATAGCTGTGCGCGGATCGAAGATCCGGTGGTTCAACAACATGACAAATACATAATGTTAGATACATACTTGCTAGACTTAGGGTGTTACCCGTTACACTTCCCCCCAAGTATGTTTCTCTCATACCAAGGATGTTATTAGGATAAAAAAATGACGGCTATTAACCTTATATGGGAATTTCAACCCATACCAAAAAAAAGGAAAGGCTTTTAACCTTTGGTGGGAATTTCCCTGGGAATTTCAACCCACGTAGTAAGTCACAAAACGTTTCGGATTTTGCCTTATTACAAAAAGAAAAAGAAAAGACACGTTTTACGGTGTGGTTGTTATCTTCCTGAAAGTCGTTCTAGGGCTTCAGTGATCAACAGATATTTTAGGTCGTTATCCCAACAATACTGCTGAAATTTCTCGGAGAGTTTCATCTCCTGGAACGGTTCCCACGTATCGTGGCGGTCGCTATAACCTAGCCAACGTACACGCACTTCTAGATCCGTTCTTAAAAAGCGGTTTCGCCTCCCTTGTTTCCCGCGAATAGTTACGATCGAGTCTATTTCGAATTCTTCTCCCGCATTCCTTGCAACCTCTACAGGGTTAATGTAGTTTGGGTCGTACAGAAACGGTCGCAGTTGACTGATGTGTACCACAGTGGTCTGGGTATTCACCAGATTCTGAATCTCTATTCGAGAACCGTCAATTTTTATTATCCGATATGGTCCGCGGTAGTGCATAGTCAGTTTGTCAGGTCGGCTGTCGCCTACTAACAGAGACTGCGGGTACTCGTAAATGACGTAGTCGTTCACGTCGTAACCCGTAACCTGGTTTCCCTGGTTCGTCTTTCGACGGATATGCTCTTGGTTTACGTCGTACTGGGTCTCTTGGGCCAGTGCGATTATGTACGCCTGGTTGGTCAACAGTTTGGCCAGATACTCGTTCAAAGGTTTCCCTTCTTCATAAACGATCGCGCTTGCTAGGGCGTGTGGTAACAGTCCTTTATCCAGATCAACCGCGTTTCCGAAGATGATGCTTGCTGGAGTTACGCCGGTTGAGGCGCTTACTGTCGCGTTCATGATTCTCTGCACTAGTGGCAGAAATAGAGACCATTCTTTCTTTACCTTCTTGTCGAAGACGATGGCTCGAAGATGTCGGTTGACCTCTCGATTTGCTCTCTCCACAATCGCGTTCTCCTCATGAGAGTACGGAAGTATGGTTAAGTGTTCCACTCGGATCAATTCGCAGAGCTGAGTTATTATGTCAGCTGTGTACTGCGCTCCGTTGTCGCTCAAGATCTCTCCTGGATTTCCGTATCGGCCGATCCATTGGATCATCGCTTTCGCTGCAGATAGAGCCGTCGCGTCGGGAACCGAATATAGCTCCACAAAGCGCGAAAATACGTCAATTATGACAATGATATAGGCGTTGCCGTTTTCATCAAGTGGGAGCGGTCCAATGGTGTCGATGTTCAATCGATCCATGGGTGCTCGGACGCTCACGTTATATGGCGCCGTTGCCGCTATGAGTGTTTTGGAACTTTGCATAAACTGGCAACATGGGCACTGCTTTACGAAGTCCCTTGTATCTTTTCGCATCCCTGTCCATTGTTCGGATGGTGGGACGATTGCTTTCAACAATGACAAAGTGGCTTCTACGCCGCGATGTCCGTGTAATGAATCGTGACCGTGGCATTGTTTCAGCCAGTTGTAGACCTTCGCGTCCATTGGGCGCTCGATCCGTGTCGCTGGGGCTGGCTTAAAGCGGTTGTGCAGCGCTGCCAGAAATGCAGACGGTCGTTGTTCGCCCGTCTCCACCCGTTCTTTGATGCTCTCGAGGTATTTCTCCTCTTCTTCGTCTACTACTACGTTGTTTTCATCAACGCTGTATCCTTCACTTGTGAGTGAGCAGAGCCGCGAATATAAGTCCGCTACGATATTGTCGGGGCCAGGAATGTGCTCCACGTCAAAGTCGAACTGCTGAACGTCCAGCTTCCATCTAAGGACTTTGTCAGATGCCTTCATGTTCATGAACAGAAGATTTCTGTGGTCAGTTCTGAGAGTAAATTTTATGTCTCTCAATAAATACTCAAATTTCTTGAGTGCTTCGTGGATGGCGAACCCTTCCTGTTCGAAGGTTGACCAGTTCAGCTCAGCGCCCTTTAAGGCTCTGCTGAGGAATCCGATCGGTAGCTCTTTGCCTTCCTCATCTACCTGGAACAGATATGCTCCTATGCCAGTGTTACAGGCATCGGTATGTAGAAAGACCGGTAGATGCGGTTGCCAGAAATTTAATCTTGGGCAGCTCCACACCGCATTTTTCAGCGTGTTAAAAGCGGTTTTATCGCTTGTGGTCCAATGGAGTTGTGCATGTTTGCCTTTGTGGACCTTGATCATGTTTCTCAATGGTCGCTCCATGTCCGCCACGTCTCTCACGTGGTCTCGGAAATAGTTTCCTAGTCCGAGGAACGACTGCAGCTGTACCGTTGTGGTTGGCAGCTTGAAGTCTAGGACTCCTTGTAACTTCTCCTTCGAGAAGGTGGATCCTTTTTCGTTGATGGTATGGCCGAGAATCTCAGTCTCTTCCATTCCGAAAGCGCACTTCTTAGGTGACAACACTATGCCTTTTTCCAGACATCTTCTGAGAATAATTTCTAATCTCTTCAGGAACTCCTTCTCCGTGGTTCCATGGACCAAGATGTCGTCGATGTACAGTTCGGCTCCGCTGTAGAGGATGTCTCCTACTACTTCGTCGGCCATGGCTTGCTGAAAATACGCTCCCGCGTTCTTCAGCCCCATGGGTACTCGATTAGACTCATGCAATCCATTGGCAGATCGGAATGCAGTGTATTTCCGGGACTCTTTTGCTAATGGCATCTGGTGATATCCATTGGTGAGATCCATCTTGCCAAATATTTTCGGTTTGGCGTTGCCCACGCGAGTGATTAACTCTTGGATCCGGGGTAGTGGCCATCCCCTGTTTTCAATTAGCTTATTAAGCTGTCTGTAGTCTACACAGAAACGCCACTTGCCGTTCGGCTTTGGTGTGAGCAGCACTTGGGACCAGGCATCTGCCTTGGATGTGCTAACGACTCCTGTGAGGATCATCTCACGGATTAGGTCGCGTATTGCCGCGTCCTTTGCAAGGGACTGCCGGCGAGGTGGCTCGCGATTGCAAGGCATTTTCCATTTTGTTTCATCTACTTGGAATGCCAACGGTATCACCCTAGCGGGCTGTATTGGCAACCGCGAGGAGAACACACCCTTGTATTTAGCAAGTAGTGCCCTTGTTTCTCTCTGGAGGAGTGCGCTACCGTGGATAGTGCAGTCCTTCCATTCCTCGGATTTCTCAATCCACTCTTTCGAGGCGTATATCGGATCCCCTGCAGGGTCATTGATCCATACGGTTTCGGCTTCTGGCTCATCGCCATCAGTCTGTAGTAACCTATCCTTAGATACCCGATCACCCGGTTTTATATCTGGAAGTGGATTTACTATCGGAGAGGGAGCCTTGTTCTTACTCGTGGCCGACGAGCCCAGTACTCCACTTGAGATGGCGGCGATCAACCCACCCCACCTATTATGGTGGTTCCTATTATTCTCCTCGTCCGGATTCTCATCCGGTGGATTTTCATCCGAATCTACTCTCATTGGACCCGATTCATCGTGATCCATTTTCGATTCTCCCGATGATGCGCCTTGCCACGCGTTTCTCCCTTTGTCCGACGATCCTTGTCGTTGCGCGTCCGCAACAGTTGACTGGATTTTGGCCTGCAGCTGGTACAGCATTTGGCGCGTGTCGTCGAGTACTTCAGATGTGCTCATGACTGCACTGAAGAACTCTTCAGATCCCTCTCGGAGTCTGTTAAGGTGGCGTACTTCTGCGTTTGAGCAGAGAAGACACAGGTTGAGACATTCCCTAGGAATTATCTCGAACGGGACCCAGTTAGGGAACTCGTCGGGATTTGGACAGATCTGGGGCGGATCCGCCTGACGGCGTAAACAAGGGACTGCTAGAGCCTCCCCCACAGATTGCCTTCTGCTGGCGTTCGTATTGCACTCCTCGCGGGTGACGCGAGTGTTGCAGCCTCTGCAGTTGATGAGGTTCTCCCTCTTCGACTTTTTAGTTGGACCCGGTTGACCGTGGTCGCACCCTTCACCGATTTTTTTATTTGGTCCTTCGGCGCTGCCGGAAGTATCCAAAGGTTCGGAAGTCGTGTCTTCACCCTGAATTTCCATCAGTGCGTCGACCATGCTGTTAAGCATCTTCACATCGGCATTCTTAAAGCTTGTCGGTGTCATTGTTGGGTCGTTAGTCCAAGCTTCTCTGGTTCCCCAAAGAATTTGATTCATGCATTTAAGCAAAAGGTTGTTTTCCCTTATGGTCGGTAGACCCAATATGATGTCTATCGGTGAATCTATTACTAAAGCCGAAATTTTAATCGTCTCTTTAGTTTTATTGATTTCGTTAAAAATTTCAACAGACAAAACAATTCTACCCTCGGTGAAAAATTTCGCTGCTGATTTGTTGGGTGTTTTAATCTCCCTAACATCAGTCTCCCTAACCACTCCGTAAGATTTCTCTAACAGCCGAACTAGTCTTCTACTTACGTAGTCGGCATCGATCGCCCCCGTATCCACCAACACGCTGCTTATCTCTTTTTGTGCTGGCTGTCCTTCCCTGTTAAGGTTTACAATTTTAGTTGTTAGGAATGGGTTGATGGTCTTTTTTGAGAGATGTCCGATTGGAAGGTTTTCTTTCCCTTCCAATTCGGCGAGGCTATTTATGAAATGTCTGATTTCTCTAGACGTACCTTTGCCTCCTCCCGTGCCGCTCTTCGCGACTTCGGTCCACTTCCTCTTGGGGTCGTCGGTTTCCTTCGGCTTGGAGCTGCTCTCCCAGCCGAGTGACTCCCCTTCGAGGTCCTTGTTCCAGGTTAGCTCGAGGAAAGGCGGCTTGTGGGCCAAGGCCTTTCTGCCCGCCTCGGAGCCTTGCCAACTGCCTCCCTTGTAGTTCACGTCGGGGTGATTTCTTTCTTGGAAGGGGCATGTTCTGCCGTTGAGCTGGTGCTTGGGTGCTCTGTTTCCGCAAGCCCCGCACCTGGGTCTGTCGTCCTTTGGATGGCCGACGGTTTCCTTCGGAAGACCTCTGTTCGGTCCGGAACCCCCTCCGCCACCCTTCTCAGGGGCGGCAGGCGTGCGCGTCCCCGGCGGCCTTGGAGGCCCCGCCGGAGTGTCCCTGAGTAGAGTGTTCTTCTTCTCCGGGATAAGGACTATCGTCACGAATTTATTCCATTCGTCGGGGGTGAGACCCACCGCTTCACGCGCTCGGTCCTGCGCGACTCTCGACTGAGTTTTGTAGTTCAGTAAAAGATCGATCAGCAGGTCCATGTTGAGATTCTCTCTCTTGACGCCCATCTGAAGGAGCGAGTCCATCAAGAACTTCTGGGCGGCCTTCGCTCGATGATCACCTTTCTTCCCGGTGTCGACGATGCCTTGGAAGATTTCTTTGGCCGCATTTGTGCTGCCTGCTTCCGTTCCCACCAATGACCTCACGGGCTCTAGCTCGTAGGCCGAGAACAGGTTCACCATGTCTACTGATGCAACCTCCTCGTTGGTGTTGTTTGTTGTTAGCATCTTGGGATTGACGAGGTTTCTCACCAGCGTTTCCCCGGCCAATCTCTGAGCCGTGTCCGCGGAGACATCCGTTGCCATTGCTCCCTTTGCGAGAGTTGGGCGGACCACCGTTTCCAAGAATTTCACCATCTCGGAAAAGAAAGCGACGTCGACGCATGGTTTCTGCCATGCGGTACATGAGTTCTTCGTCCACGTCCAGAATACTGGCGTTGCCTCCTTTGGAGACTTTACGCCCGAAGTCTGCTTGAGTTTCCACGAGCGGACCTTCATGTTCAGACCCGAAATTTCTTCCGGCGAGAATATTGCGTGCCAATTGCCCGACATCTGTTCTCTAGTCTCAAACGCTTCTTCAGCCGTATGAGCTTTGAGAAATTGCACGGTCTTGTCCAGTGAAGCTTGGCTCTTCAAGTTCAAAGGATTCGGGAGCTTCGAGATCGCGATTTGAATCTTCGCGTGGGTTCTCGTAGAATTCTCATCCGGAGTGGACCCCATCGGCTGTTTCCAGCTCATCTCGTCTTCTTCAACCGCGGGAATCACCGGGTTGACTGGATCCTCCGGATTAGAATCTGTTGATTCGTCCTCCTCGGATTCTTCATCGTCGTAGAGTGGAGGTTGCTCCGACTCGACACTCGCCTCATCATCTCGTTCTTGTTTTTTAGACATGACGATGGACGATCTGCGAATTATTAGTTTGCAGAATTAATGACTCAGTTCAAGAGTGATTAAATGACGGAATCGATTTCTCGATTGGTCGTCTCCGAATTCGGTATTAGCGAATCGAATTGATAATTCTTCCTACTTAAAGGATAGTTTAAACTGTACCTATAACTCGGTGGTACGACGCCGAGAGGTAAATAAGGAAAGATATGCGT
>JBBAUU010000087.1:0-6550 GCA_040398065.1 Opitutales bacterium
AATCATCTCACAGGCTTGGAATGCTGCCACGGCCACACCGAGAGCACGCGAGTCAGCCAGGCCAATATCCTCGGATGCCAGAATAACTAATCTGCGGGCAATAAAACGAGGCTCTTCCCCACCCTCCAACATCAGAGCCAACCAATACAGTGCCGCGTCAGGATCGCCGCCACGCACAGATTTTATAAAGGCTGAAGGCGGATCGTAATGATCGTCACCGCCATCATCATAACGGAGGCGACGCTCTTTAGCGAAATGGTTTAAAGATTCCTCCGTCACCGAACCCAGCGCGGGGGCAGCTAAGACCAAGGTTTCTAAAATATTGAGCGCCCGACGTAAATCGCCCGACGACATTCCCGCTATTTTATTTAAGATATCATTCGATACTTTAATATTTAAAGCACCCAAACCTTTTTGCACATCACGCATGGTGTGCTCAAGGAAGCCAACGATGTCTTCAACGTTTAGAGAATCCAAACGGAATAAATGACTGCGACTCAATAACGCCGGGATGACGTATAATCCAGGATTGTGGGTGGTACATCCAATCAGACGAATCACCCCCGCTTCAACATCGGGCAAGAGTAAGTCTTGTTGTGTTTTATTAAAGCGATGTAACTCATCGATAATCACCAAAGTGCGACCAGCCTGATTTTTTCGTGCCTCATTTAAAATTTCGCGCAACTCAGGCGTCCCAGAAAGCACTGCATTGACTCGCACAACGATGGATTTGGTTTCCAGAGCGATGACTTCAGCCAGCGATGTTTTTCCACATCCGGGAGGACCATAAAAAATCAGTGAGCCGAATTGGTCGGACTTGATTAAACGTGGCAACAACGCATTCGCACCCAGTAAGTCTTTGTGGCCAACGACTTCATTTAATGCCTGCGGACGCATCCGTGCCGCCAAGGGGCGACGTTTCGGATAGGCTTCATCATCCGCTACCCAACCGGGCAATTTGTCTGCTGATGGGTTTTTAGCCACGATTAAATATCGGTGATATGACAGGTGGGGCCGCCATTTTTCTCAAAATATTTCTGGTGATACTCTTCGGCTTTCCAAAATGGCTTGGCGTCTTCAACCACCGTGACAATTGGCTGTGCATATTTTTTATCTGCCGTAAGTTTCTTAATTACTTCCTGAGCTACTTTGCGCTGCTCTTCGGAATGTATAAAAATCACTGAGCGGTATTGCGTTCCATAATCTGGACCTTGGCGATTCAACTGCGTCGGGTCATGCATCTTAAAAAAGAATTCGACCAACTTAACGTAAGAAACTTTTTGTGGATCAAAAGTAACCTCAACGACTTCAGCGTGATAGGTATCGCCGTTACAAACCTGACGGTAGGTAGGGTTAGCAGACTTGCCACCAGAATAGCCGCTGAAAGCTTCGATGACACCTGGGACGCGCCTGAAATTATATTCTACCCCCCAAAAACAACCGGCACCGAACGTGGCTTTTTCTAATGATGGAGTTTGGGGCATGGGCTTAGTGGGAGTGGGTGCAGCGAGTATGTTTAGATTTTTAAGACCTAAAACAAGCAGACAAAGAGACAGTAAGAGTTTTTGGCTCACCCCTAAACCCTAATTAAAAATATGAATCCGACAAGACGCAGATGAACTAAGACAGTATCGAACGTAGTGCCTCTAAAATAGCCTCCGGCGGGTGCGAAGGCATATTCCTTCCCTTTTCTGGGATTAGATAGAAAGTATCCAACGCAAAGCCCTGTTCGGTCGCGATGTTCGCAAAGGTAATCGTATACCCCGCTTCTTGAATCACTCGGCCGATTCTAAATAATAAACCGATCCGGTCATTACACTGCACTTCCACCACGGTACGATTCAGTGCTTTTTCAAAGTAGACCTCAACTTGTACGTCCACCGGAACCGTCGCACGGCGATACGGTGCCGTTTCCAGCTCGTACTGTTCGGCGGCACCCACGGCGTCTAGTAAGTCGGCGGACTCAATGAGCGAAGTGGCCAACGCTGCATTAAATTTATCCTTGGATTGTTGTTCTTTGCCTGCGGGTAATACTACCTTAAAAAAGTCTAGCGCCACATCGTCGTTTCTTGAGAAGGCACGACAGGAAATAATGTTTATTCCGGCCACCGCAAAAGCTCCAGCCATTCGACTAAATAGCCCTGCCCGATCCCACGTCACAACCGTCACGAGGGATTGAGACGAGCCTGGCTCATCGACCCACTCCACAATCGGCTTCAGTAATATTTCATGATCTTCACTCGTAACGGCCGAAATCAATCGGTGGATAAGTTTCACGTGTGTCGCCGCATCTTCCGCAATCACGTGACGGAAATAGCTACCCGGCATTTGGGTAAAATGTGCCTCTACTTCATCTACCGGAATGGATTCACCCAACATACTATCAGTGGCAGTTCGTAAAATTCGTACATTCTCCTGACTTTGATTTTCGGCGGTACCTGCAATTTTATCAGAGGTCCGGCGATAAAGCGTCCAGTGCTGACGATCCTTAAATTCGGTCCATAAATCAGGCGAGGTACCACGTGCATCACATCGTGTATGCACATACAGTGCTCTCAATATTTGTTCGTCACCGAGCAGATTAGCAAATCGTTCAATGTTTCTGGGTTCATCAATATCATGTCTCTGCGAATATAAACCCATCACGAGGTGGTTAAGAATGACGATGCGGGAAATTTCGCGTTCGCGAGCATCGAAACCTAAGCGTTCTAAAATATGTTCAGCAATCGGTACACCCCTCTCAGCGTGTCCGGCAATCCCACCTGATTTGGCAATATCGTGTAAAAACAAAATAGCGTAAACCAAGGAGGGTGATTCCAGTCCAAAAAGAATTTCACGATAGGCGCGATCAATCTCAGTCTTACCGCTATAGATTTCATCCAACTCCCATAAACACCGCAGCGTGTGAACGTCCGCCGTCCAGCGATGGTAAAATTCAAACTGCACTAAACAATGTAACCCAGCAAACTCAGGCACGAGACGATAGAGTAAACCATGTTCACGTAAGGCATTGATGGCTTTATAAACGCGACCACCTTCCGTGAGCATAGCACGGAGCGCATTGGTCGATGACTCAGAAAAAGCCTGTGCATCATCAAGTAATTGGGCACGCTCGCGCACTAAAATCGAAAGTGCCCGCTCAGGCTGAGCATCGTGCATTTGGCATAAACGAAATAGTCTTACTAGACGACCCGGGTCCTCATCAAAAACTAAACGGTGTTGAGCAGATGCAACCCCTCCAGGGATAATACTGAACCCGTCTACTACCACGGGTTTTCCATAACCCTTCGGTTCGGGCTCATTCAGAACGATACCCTCAACTAATTCCACACAGCGACGCACGTGATCAGCAGCGTCGAAATACATTCGCATCAACACGCCGATACGCTCTTTGATATCACCCGAAAAACCTAATCCTTGCGCCACTAAATTTTGTCTTTCCAGCGATAGCTGCTCAGTGGGTCTGGTAACTTGAAAATGTAATTCACAACGAATACGCATGAGAGTTGAGCGTGCTTCTTGAAATTTATTAAAATCAGCATTCGGCAGAAGTCCCGAAGTGGACAATGCAACACTCGTGGTTGAGCCTGATTTCAATCGTGCCAACCAAATACAACTCTGAACGTCACGCAGTGCCCCCACTCCGTTTTTCAGGTCAGGCTCCTGCAAGTAAGCACTCCCACCCGCTTTTTCCCGACGCTTTCTTTGGGCATCGACAATCGCCTGCGCTAACCCCGTCCATTTATCACCACTTAAAGCTTTTGAGAGCTTTGTCGTAATTTGATTATAGGGTTCGGTTGCGCCGCATAAATAGCGCGTCTCCAGTAGCGCCACTTGCAAATGTAAATCGTCTTGAGCGTAACTAGTGGCTTCGGAAACCGTTCGTACCGATTGACCGACTTTCAAACCTACATCCCAGAGCGGGTAGAGAATTTTTTCGACCGCTGCTTTGGTTGTCGCACTATGCGATGGCACTAAAACTAGCAGGTCAATGTCACTCAACGGACATAATTCAGCTCGCCCGTATCCTCCAGTGGCCACAAGTGTAATGGCTTCGGCATCTTTACCGACGCGGAGATATAAGGCTTCTAAAACGATATCGATGGCATCGGATCGAATCTTCGCCACTAAGCCACCGTCGACCCCAGCACGTTGTGCTTGTAGTTGAATATCACGGGCTTCGCTTAAAAAAGTTTTAATTCTAGGCACTACTTCACCTTCCAATAATGAAGCCCCGACTAAGGCGTTCTGTAAGGCAGAACGACGTAGGTGCAGCAGCGAAGTCTCGAAGTCCGTAGACATGTCTTAGGCTAAAGTGCAATAAAGCGTCCATACATCAAGGTCATAGGGCGTTGCCAAATCGAATTATTTAGTTCACCTTGTCCTCATGCTCGAAGGACTCGTAGATTTCTGGAACCACCTGCACACTGCCAAAGGCCTCACTGAGTTGATTCAAACGGGCGGTCTTTTGGTATTATTCATAATTATCTTTTCGGAAACCGGACTCCTCGTTGGCTTCTTCCTTCCTGGCGACTCACTGCTGGTTACCGCTGGCGCGCTCAGTGTTTCGACAAATAATCGCCCTGCGTATTTTGAAGTTTGGACACTGATTGGATTGTTAATCATAGCTGCCATCATCGGCAATCAGTTAGGCTGGTGGCTCGGAAAGAATTTCGGCAAGCGTGTAGAAAATAAACCTGACGGATGGTTATTCAAAAAGAAATATATCGAGGAAGCAGACATACACTTTAAGGAAAACGGCTCACTCTCCTTAGTCATTGCGCGCTTCATTCCAATCATGCGGACTTTTGTGCCCTTCGTGGCTGGTATGGCCCACATGCCAGGTATCAAATTTTTA
Source organism: Opitutales bacterium (assembly GCA_040398065.1). Lineage (GTDB taxonomy): Bacteria > Verrucomicrobiota > Verrucomicrobiia > Opitutales > UBA953 > UBA953. The sequence goes on from JBBAUU010000087.1 coordinate 4,859, forward strand.
AAATGGAACGTCGTTGGTGCTATAATCTGGATAACCTCACTCGTTGGAATCGGACACTTCATCGGCCAAACTGAATTCGCCGACAGCCTGCATAAAGTAATTATCTTAGTGGTAGTCGTTTCATTCCTGCCACTCGCCTGGAAAATAATCCGTCGACTACTTAAGCCAGGAACACAGGAACCCAAAGCTTAAAGACGGTTCCCGTCTTACCCGTGGACTCGACAATAATGTCTCCACGGTGATCCCGTAAAATTCGTTTAACAATCGCTAGGCCCAGTCCCGTTCCATCTTCGCGACTAGTAAAGAAGGACTCGAAAATTTTGTTCTGAATTTGTTGAGGAATACCACTACCCGTATCTGCAATCGTGATGACGACCATTTTTCCCTGTGACGAGGGGTCGATTCCTACCTTGATGTTTAAGTTACCACCCGATGGCATGGCTTGAATCGCATTGAGAATTAAATTCAAGAAAACTTGCTGAATCTGACCAGGGTTTCCTTCCACCAACGGCAAATTGTCTTCGACGATAACTTTAGCAACCACTCCAGCCTGCTCAAACTTGAGGCGAATGAGCATGACGGCACTCTGAGCCGCTTCGCCAAGGTTAATCGACTTAAAAGCACCAGACTGTGCTTTGCTCATACCCAAAACGCGTGAGACGACGCCTTCCATGTGTATCACCTTTTCACGCATCACACCGATGTCCTCAAATCGTGGATCAGTCGCGGATATTCCTTGTCCCAAAGTATCACATAATAATTTTAATACCGTAAGCGGATTACGGATTTCGTGAGCAACCTCAGCAGAAAGTAAACCCAATGCCGTTAAGCGTTCACTGCGACGGAGTCCTTCTTCCACCGTAAAGACCTTGGCATACAGTCGAGAATTCTGAATCGAAGAAGCACCGAAGGAAGCCAAGGCGGTCACTAAATGTTTATCATCGTCAGAAAACCGATATGCACCCATCGCGATACAAACTAAAATTCCAAACGTATCATCTTCATACTTCACCGGTACCGCGAGAAGTGAAGACGCCGCGACTGGGTTAATGAGTTTAGAAAATAAATGTTCTTCGGATTTTCCAGTAATCGGTACGACTAAGGCGCGACTGCGATTAATCGCTGTACCGATTGAACTCTGATTTAATTCAAGCTTCTCGTTAAACTCGCTGCCCTCCAAATTACCTTCAACGCGTTTAAGTTTAAGCTGGTTATCGATGAACTTGTAATAGGCCACAACCCGAGCACCCAACAAGGCCTTGGTATGTCTAACTAAGTCTAAGGAAATCCCTGGTTCATCTCTTTCGCGGGCCAGAGCCTGTGCCGCCGAAACGAGCGACTCTAACTGAGCTGCCTTGGAACGGAGCTGACGCAACAGCCAGATTCGTCCGACAGCTTTGGATGCTTCATTAGTGAGCAGCGATAAAAACGCCACGTCAGCATCGGTAAAAGCATTCACGCGATCGGCATCACAATTTACGACACCGATCACATTACCCATCAATTCCATCGGTACAGCTAATTCACAAAGCACACTGCTACGTAATTCTACGTAACGATTATCTTTTCGTACGTCAGGAACCAATAAAGGCTTGGCGTGCAATGCGACCCAGCCGGTGATACCCTGTCCTGCTGGTAAAACTTTGTCGTGCGATTTTTCATCGAGTCCATTGCTCACTTCAATTCGCAACG
>JBBAUU010000088.1:0-6359 GCA_040398065.1 Opitutales bacterium
CAGGGTGGAATCCGCCCTGAGTCGGATGAAAACAAAGGCTCTGCGTATCACCAATCCTCGTCTCGCCATGCTGAGAGTTTTGTCGGAGTGCAAAAACCCAATCAGTGCGGAGGAAATTCATAAGTCAGCCGGGGACGGCACTTTGGATTTAGTCACTGTGTATCGAAATCTAGACTCACTCGAAGAAGCGGGCGTCGTTCAACGTCACCCCATCGAGCGTGGAAAAAATCTCTACGCTCTCGTCTCGCCTGACCACCATCACCACCACGTCATCTGTCGACGTTGCGGATTAATCGAAAAGCTTCCGGGCTGCGATACGATCAAACTCGAAATCGCTGCCAAAAATCAGGGCTTCACCGATTTAACGCACATTATGGAAATTTATGGTATCTGCCCCCGCTGCTCCAAATAATCTTATGAATAATTTTCCAACCACTGCATTTATATTAGGAGCTGGCCTAGGTCAGCGCCTCCGACCGCTCACGGAAAATTGCCCGAAGCCACTCCTGCCCATCGGCGACCAACCCATGGTTTTTCGCGCTATGGAAAAACTTCGTCAGGCCGGTGTACAACGATTTATTATCAACACGCACCACTGCCCCGACGTCTGGAAACAGACTTTCCCCGAAGGCACCTGGGGCACTACGAAAGTAGATTTAGTTTATGAACCCACGCTTTTAGAAACAGGCGGCGGCTTGGCCAATATTGCTCAGTTCTTAACGCCTGAAGACACTCAACTCATTATCTGGAACGGCGATATCTTGAGCGATTGCGATATCAAAAATGCTTATGCTTATCACACCAGCAACAATGCTGAGGCGACATTGATTGTGCGTGAAGAGGGTCCTAATAAAAACGTTCGCATCACCCAAGACGGTCTCATCACCGACATGCGTGATCGCTTAGGAAAAACCGAGACTGCCTACCAATACACCGGTATTTGTTTTGTCTCTCGTCCGTTTATTCAGACCACGCCTGCCACGATTGAATCTCTGGTGGAGCATTTCCTTCGTCGCCTCCAAGAAGCCCCGCAATCCGTTCAAGGTTTTCTCGATAGCTCAAAGTTCTGGCATGATTTAGGTACGGTCGAGGAATATCAGAAAGTAAAAGCGGAATTAGAAAAGCCAGCGCGCGGTAGTTTAAAAATAGAGGATGCCGCCAAACGCCTCGGACTTATTTTAGCTGCTGATGGTGCCGCGATGAAAGGCGGATCAGGCAGACAGTTTTATCACACGCAAGACGCGCAAGGGAATCCGTCCGTGCTGTGCAATTACGATGACAGTCGTCCTGAAAATTTAATTTACGGTGATATCGCCAAAGTTCTTCATCTGAACGGCCTGAATGTTCCTGCCGTTATTTCAGAAGATAAAGACTTAGGACTTTTAGTATTAGAAGATTTAGGAACGGTCGATCTTTGGTCGCTTTCCCAAAACGAAAGTTTCCCATGGCCGCTGTTTGCCTCGGCTCTTGAACAAGTAACCCACCTGCACCGCATTGGTACAGAGGCCATGAATCAGGCCCAAATCACTTTAAACGAGCCCTTTAACGATAAACTGTACAGTTGGGAACGACAGTATTTCATAGATAATGTGTGCGGCAGTAAGAAACCCTCGCGCGATGTGATGAACGATATGGCCTCACTGGCCAAAGAGTTATCGGCCCAGCCTCAAGTCGTACTGCACCGCGATTTCCAGTCGCAAAATATTTTAGTTAAGAATGACCAAGCCTGGTTAATTGATTTCCAAGGCGCTCGTATGGGCTCGATGTTCTACGATTACGCATCGCTCATGTTTGATCCTTATCTCAAACGTCGTGACATGGATTTATGGCGGATTGAAATCGAGGATCACACCAAAGAAATTTCTGGCTGGAAAGGTTCCCTCGATGAATTCAGTCACTTGCTGCACATCGGCGCGACCCAACGACTCTTACAGGCCTGTGGAGCGTATGCCTATTTAGGTAAGAAAAAAGGTCGGGCCGATTTCTTAGCTCACCTACCTCAAGGACTTCGCAATCTTACGATTGCCGCTTCCCTTTGTGGAAAGCGACATCTCGCAAAATTCGCCGAAGAGCTCAGCGGCAGCGCCGTCGTTATCCGTTAATCTTTTCGTCGAGGAAGCGAACCACTTCGTCTTCGGTCATACGCACCTGCTCTAAGGTGTCGCGATTACGAACCGTCACGCCGGCACCTTTTTCAATCGTGTCGAAGTCGATGGTGATACCGTAAGGTGTACCAATTTCGTCTTGGCGACGATAGCGACGACCGATTGCGCCAGACGCATCATAAAACACGTTAAAGCGTTTCTTGAGGCGGCGATATAAAGCTTCCGCACGCTCAACGATTTCGGGCTTGTTCTTAACCAGCGGGAAAACGGCGGCCTTAAAGGGTGCCACGCGAATGGGCAATTTGAGCACGATTCGTTTTTCACCTTCCACTTCGTCTTCATGATAAGCGGTGGTGAGCAGTGCTAAGAAAACACGATCCACACCCACCGAAGGCTCGATGACGTGAGGAATAAAACGTGCCTTAGCTGCTTCGTCGAACCAATCAAGTTTTTGGCCCGAGACTTGGCTGTGTTGCGTTAAGTCAAAATCACCGCGAGCGGCGACGCCTTGAAGTTCTTGAACGCCAAAAGGAAACTCGAACATGATGTCCGTGGTACCCTTCGAGTAGTGCGCGAGTTTTTCTTGAGGGTGAGGATAAAGAGAAAGTTTAGCACGAGGAATGCCGATGGATTCAAACCAAGCTAAGCAACCTTCAATCCAATCGCGGTGCGCAGTCTGCCAATCCGCTTGCGGAGAGATAAAATATTCGATTTCCATTTGCTCGAACTCACGTGAGCGGAAAATAAAGTTACGTGGGTTGATCTCGTTGCGGAAGGCTTTGCCCATTTGCGCGATACCAAAAGGCAATTTCACGCGGCCCGTATCGACGACATTCTTAAAATTAATAAAAATACCTTGGGCGGTTTCCGGACGGAGATAAGCCACGGCAGAAGCATCCTGCATCGCACCCACGTAGGTCTGGAACATCATGTTAAACGAGCGTGGTGCCGTCAGCGAACCAGGCTTTCCCGTAGCCGGAGAAGGAATTAAGGCGTACTGTTCAGGAGTGGATTCCGTGTAGTCTTTTAATTTAATGGGCTCGAGGGCGCCGGGTTTAGCGAGCTTACGTTTTAAATCATTCGCTAGTTCTTCGGCTTTGGCCTGCATACCTTCATCTTCTAAAACGGAAACGTAGCCGATGGTTTCTCCAGCGACGATGACCGGTGCGAAAAACAATTGGTCGGCGCGGTAACGCATTTTCGATTCCTTACAGTCGACCAGCGGATCGGTGAAATTATCGATGTGTCCGGAAGCTTTCCAGGTCGTGGGATGGTGAATGATGGTGGAATCTAAACCAACGATATCATCGCGGCGGTGAACGAAGTCCTGCCACCAAGCTTGTTTGATATTATTTTTAAGTTCCGCGCCCAAGGGGCCGTAGTCAAAAAATCCATTGAGTCCGCCGTAGATTTCGGAAGATGCAAAAACAAACCCGCGACGTTTGCACAGGTTAATGATGGACTCCATTTTATCGGTAGGTTCTGCCATAATAGTGATGGTTCTGACTTACGCTTGAGGCCTGCCTGTCCGCAAGCCTGTTCAGCATTAAGGCCTCGGTTCTCGGCCAAAGGCTTCAGTTTTTTCTTTCCAATCGCGAGCCCCACGAGAAATCAACTGAAACAAAGCGGTAATTTCCTCGGCGGAAGCATTAATTTTAGATTGTGTACCCTCGAGTGAGGCGGCGAATGAATCGAGGGCCGCCGTGGCATCGGCCAAATGAGCTTGGAGGATAATTAAATTTTCCGGACTGAAATCTTTATTCATATTTTCAGTATCTGAACGCAGGGCGGCACAGGCCTCGGTGATTCGCATGAGCTTGGGTCCAAAATTTTCCGGATTCGTCGCGGTGGCCAGGGATTCGCTTGTTGCGACCAATTTAGCCGAGAAGGCTGAAGCAAAAGCGGGGTCTGATTTCGGAAAATAATGGTCGAGATCTTTTTCTAAGTCTTGCGCAATTTTTTCGAGATCACGTTGGGTCGCACGATTAAGTTCTTTTACCAAACGCTCCATCGCACGTTGCATCGTCTGCCCTGTCGCAGGAATTTCATTCTCTGCTAGGCCTGCTGGCATAGGATCATTTTTAGCCCAAAACAATTCTACTTGAAGCAGGCCCGAGGCTGGACTCACCACGACGAGGTGAACACGAAGACCTTGCGCCACTTCTTCTTGTAAGTGTTTACCTCGTAAACGTTCAGCAAAACCACGATTATCCAGCACCTCGGGATTCAGACTTAAGTTTACCTGCGGACGAAGTTTTGCTTCATGGTCGAGGGAAAGTCCAATGGAGGAAACTTGTCCGACAACCACGCCTTGAACTCGAACCGGCGTACCCACACTGATTCCATGAATAGAAAATCCCGGTCTAAAAAAAACATCTACCAGCGGAGCCGACCACGCACGCCACCAAAGCCAGGAGGACACGAGCGTAGTCACCATTAAAACTGTGACCAAAATCGTGCCTAGGGTTTTCTTATTCATCCCGCGGACTGCGGATAGCTTCCCAACCACTTTACGATTTCACAGCGTCCCTTGAGGGCGACGACGGCTTCTTGAACGGCGGGAGTTTCCCAGTGACCAGGGAAATCAATGAAGAATAAGTATTCCCAAGCGCGACGACGGCTGGGGCGTGACTCGATACGAATCAAATTAATACCGCGGTCGGAAAAGGAACTGAGAGCGGCTTGGAGTGCACCAGGCTCATGTTTTAAAGTTAAAACTACACTGGTGACTTCATCTTTACTACCCGGAGAATTCGCTGCGGTACCAATCACAAAGAAGCGAGTAGCGTTATCGCGACGATCCTGAATGCCACGAGATAAAATCGGAACACCGCGAGATTCAGCAGCGGAAGCGGCGGCAACGGCGGCACTACCCTTCGGCTCTTTCATTACTTTTTCAACAGCTGCAGCCGTGCTTTCGGTTTCAACTAATGTGGCTTGAGGCACATGACGAGACAACCAACCACGACACTGCGCGAGCGCGATGTCTTTCGAAAGTACGTGAGTGATTTCGTTGAGTGGTCCAAAACCAATCAAACATTGTTCAACCGAGAGGGTGATTTGCGCGACGACTTTTAATTCGGATTCAGCTAATAAATCCAACGAGTGACTGACGACACCTTCGGTAGAATTTTCTACGGGTACGACGCCATAGGAGGCCTCGCCCGATTCAACCGCCGCGAAAATATCGGCAATCGATTTCAAAGGTAATGCGGGCACGCTCGAACCAAAGGCGCGGATTTGTGCTTGTTGCGTGAACGAACCTTCAGGTCCGAGGTAAGCAACTGGCTTTGCCATTTGGGCACCGATGGAGAGAGAAATAATTTCGCGGAAGACCGAACGAATACCCGACGCAGGCAGTGCTGGCGCGGCTTCCACCAGTGAACGTAAAACTTGTTCTTCACGTTGAGGCGCGTAAACGGGAGCACCCGATTTCAACTTCGCTTCGCCGATAGCTTTAGCGACCTGCAAACGCTCGCCCAGTAGACGAAGAATTTCTTTGTCTATGCGATCAACGGATTTGCGATGTTCGTCTAAACTCATGAAGAAGGTGGTGAATCTGAATCAATGTTTACCGAACTAGAATTATCTTCAAGCGGCAAACCCATTTCGGCGTCGCCGACCGCCACGGGCGTGGTCGCACGTGTGATCCACTCCGAAATTTGTGCAGGAGATAAAACGTCGGACGCTGGTAATTCACCGAGCGTACGGAGGCCGGTGAAATCTAAGAATTTATCGGTGGTGCCATATTGAATTGGGCGACCTGGTAAATCGGCACGACCCGTCACCGCTACTAATTCTAATTCCAATAAACGATTGAGTGCACTGTCGACCGAGACGCCGCGAATCGCTTCCATTTCGGGACGCGTGACTGGTTGGCGATAAGCGATGATCGAAAGAGTTTCTAAGGATGCTGGACTCAGACGTTGCGGGCGAGGCTCGCCGCGAAGGAGTCTAACCCAATCAGCGTACGCTGGAGAAATCACTAAACGAAAACCTTCGGGGCCTTGGAGAATTCTTGCAGAGTCATTGGAGTCACGCATTTCTGCTTCGAGAATATCAACCGCTTCACGGATCTGCGTAGCCGTTAACAAAGTAGGAACCTGGTTGATGATATCTTGAATGACTTCTTGGACTGGTGCGTCAGCCGGAGCTGGTGCGTCGGTCGCAGGTGCAGACCCTTCCTCGCTCTTCTCATGGACAGCTTGTGCATGGTAACGTTGGACGACTTTTTGGATGTCTTTGATGGACACG
>JBBAUU010000089.1:0-6357 GCA_040398065.1 Opitutales bacterium
CAACTTTCACTGAGTTGGCTGGAATGACTTTTGTCTCCACCAAACTCTCCACTTCGCCCTCTACCTGCTTTCGAGAAAGCACGCCGTATTTTTCGTTCTTAGATTCATCGGCCGCAATTTTTGAATCGATCATCTGCTGACGACACCAAGAAAGAAATCCATCATCTAATTTTGGATTATCTTTTTTCATGAGGTCATGAGCGAGAGTTGGATCCTGTGTCAGGTAATCTTCCCAACCACGCACATAGGCCTTCAAAAACTTTGCGAGTACTTCCGGATTCTTTTTCACCCATTCATCAGTCGTGAACAATGTCGCGGCCGACGAATATCCGAAATCAGATAACGGTAAGCATCGCACTTTCGCCCCAGCCTGCTGGAGAAAATAAGGCTCGGCCGTAAAGAAGCCTTCCTGAATCGCTTCTGGGTCACGCAGAAAATCACCCTGTCCGTAGGTCTGCGGACGGATGGAAAAATCAGCGCCTAATTTGTTTTTCAAAAAAGGAATCCATGCCGCCTCAGGTCGAGCAATGATGACTCGACCCGCCAAATCGCGATAAGATTTTACCGAGGAATTTTCATGCACCATTAAACATAAAGGCATGCGGTGAAAGACGGCAGCCACATTACAGAGAGGTAAACCAGCCGCACGCGCTTGAATGACTTGCGTGGTGGCCGATTGACCAATGTCCGCCCGACCCGTGGCCACGATCTGCGTCACCTTCACATTGCCTCCACCAGGAAGGAGAACGACATCTAAGCCTTCCTCCTTAAACCATCCCTTGGCGAGCGCTTGATAAAGTCCGCCATGTTCAGGTTCAGGAAACCAATCGAGTTGCACAGTCACGCGCTGAAGTCCCTCAGTTTTTACGCTCGGTTTCCGATTTATGTATCCTGCAGTTAAACCAACCATCACACAAACGACCCCAATGATGATGCGTGTACTCCAGCTAATTTTCATAGCCCGTAACTTAATAACCACCGACCGACAGTCCAGCCAGATGCCCAAATTTTATAGGGTTTAAACGAAAATTTGCGCATTCATCGATTCTTTCTTGCCAGCCCCCTCACCTCTCTCACTTTTCCAATGGTTCTAGCCTGTTGTTAGAGCCACCGGAACAAAACGTATGGCTCAACAAACCACCTGGACCAAAAAAGACTTAACCGGCATCGAGACACTTTCCCGGGCGGAGATAGAATTTCTTTTTGATCAGGCGGAAAAATTCCTCCCCGCTTTGGCCCCAGGTAAAGGACTCGACCTCATGCATGGTCGCACAGTCGTAAATCTTTTCTTAGAACCAAGCACACGTACCTGCACTGCCTTCGAAATCTCTGCGAAAAAATTAGGCGCCGAAGTAGTCTCGATCAACACCACGGCCTCATCCCTGGTTAAAGGTGAAACACTTCGCGATACGGCGATGAACATTCGTGCGATGGGTGTGGATGCTATCGTGATTCGTCACTCATCGGCTGGTGCTCCTCGTTACCTCGGTGAAGTCTTGGATATTTCCGTCATCAACGCCGGCGATGGCGCCCACGAGCATCCCACTCAAGCTTTACTCGACGCATTTACGCTCAAACAAAAATTTGGTAAGGTCGAAGGACTCAAGGTCACTATTTTAGGCGACATTCTCTTCAGTCGCGTCGCCCGCTTCAATATCCACTGCCTCACCAAATTGGGCGCCCAGGTCACCCTCGCCGGGCCAGCGACATTAGTACCGTTATCCTTAGCTCAAGCCTTCCCCCAAGTTCGTATTGTCCACGACTTAAAAACAGCTCTGTCCGATGCCGACGCAGTCATGCTCCTGCGCATTCAGCACGAACGTCAAACGACCACCCACTTCCCTTCACTCGCTGAGTACACTTCACAATTCGGTCTCAATGCCGAACGCGCGGCGTGGCTTAAGCCGAATGCAGTCGTCATGCATCCAGGTCCCATCAATCGCGGCGTCGAAGTTGATAGCGACGTAGCCGATGGACCTCGCTCCGTCATTCTCGAACAGGTTCGCAACGGCGTGGCCGTGCGTATGGCCGTTCTTCACCTCTGCACCTCCGCCCTCAAACGATGAGTAATAAAAATATCATTCTCGTTCGCGGTGCTCACGTCATCGACCCTGCCAATAGTCGCAATGAAGTCGCCGATGTTTTTGTTAAAGACGGTAAATTCGTCGCTCAACTTTCTGGGGAAGAAATTAAATCAGCTGAAGTCATCGACGCCAAAGGCCTCATTCTTTCTCCAGGTTTCGTTGATCTGAACTGCCGACTCGGTGAACCGGGTCGCAGCGCACGCGAAACCTTCCGCACTGGCACTCTCGCCGCTGCGCTTGGTGGTTTCACGACGGTTGTGACGATGCCTGATACGATTCCAGCGGCTGATAATGTCGGCACCATTCAATTAATTCGCGAGCTTTGTGATGCGCATGCCGTCGTGAACGTTCTCCCTGCAAGTACCCTCACTAAACAGCAAGAAGGTAAAGCCCTGGCTCCGATGGGCTCACTCAAAAAAGCCGGAATCATTGCGGCAACCGATACGACATCAGGCGTGCAGAATAATGAAATCATGCGCCGTGCTTTAGAGTACGCGAATACTTTCAACTTAGTCGTTCTCGATCACTGTCAGGATAGCAGCATGACTGAAGGCGCACAAATGCATGAAGGCACATGGTCGCTTCGTCTCGGACTTCGTGGCTGGCCTCGCGCTGCTGAAGAAATTGTAGTCTCGAGCGACTGCGTTCTCGCAAGCCTCACCAAGGCCCGCATTCACCTTCAACATATTTCATCAGCTGGATCCGCGGAAATTATTCGTCGAGCCAAATCTAATAAACTTCCGGTGACCGCCGAAGTTTCCGTGTTACATCTCTTACTCACCGATGCAGCTCTGGCGCAGTATGACACTCGATTAAAAGTAAATCCTCCATTGCGAGAGGAGTCCGATCGAGCCGCTCTCATTGCCGCTTTAATTGACGGCACAATCGATGCTATCTGTTCCGACCACTCCCCATGCACGAGCACGGAAAAGGATTGTGAATTCGATTTAGCACCGTTCGGCGCCGCTACTTTAGAGACAGCTTTTTCAGCAGCCTATGATGCACTCGTCGCCACTGGTCATTTAGATATTAAATTATTAATTACGCGACTCACCACGGGTCCAGCTAAAGTCCTCGGCATTGAAGCGGGAACTTTAAGCGTCGGGGCCGCCGCTGATTTCGTTTTAATTAACCCTAAGACCTCTTGGACGTTTAATACTGAAAATCAGTTATCAAAATCGGGCAATAATCCGCTCATCGGAAAAACTTTTTCGAGTCGCATCCATTCCACCTTCGTCGGCGGAAAAGCAGTGATCTCGGATAGTAAACCCGTCTAACCATGATTTTTTTGGCCTCAGCAGAATTAGATGAAGAAGTTATCCTAGGAACATTAGATTACGCCTACTTTGCTTGGATCGGAATTGTTTTTCTCGTGGGTCTGGCGATGTTTCGCAAAGGCACCATTCATTACGGAAAAGAGCAACCCAGTGAGCTACAGAGCTCATCGCAGGCAGTCTATGGTCTGTTTGGCTTAATCAGTTTCTTTGTCTTTCTTTCAGTAATTCCAGGTACACTAATTCCCAGTTTTAAAATTATTTTCACGCAAGGTGACACCGCGATTTATTTAGCGCAGTTCATTGGCCAGATTTTAGGAGCAGCTACTTTAATATTTTTTGCTTACCTCTGTCCCGGTTCACTCGTCTTTGCGCCTTCGGCCAGTTTCAACGAACCACCCCGACTTCCTGTTCGAACCTTTTCTGACGATGTAAAGTCCGCCAAGGAAAGTCTTCAATGGCGCACGCTTTGGCCGAAATTTTTCAGTCTCTGTGCGGTCGCTATTTGTGCGGGCTTAGTTTGGAAATTATTTTATTATTTCAGCGAACAAGCTGGACAGCCCCTGCCTGAGGACATCCAACCGCTTGTTGATTTAATTGCTAAATATGATTGGAGCGGACCACTTAGTCCCGTTATTTTATTGGGAATGAGTTGTGTGATTGGTGCACCCATCATTGAAGAATTGGTTTTCCGCGGAATGATTTATCCTTCGTTAAAGCGATGGTTACCTCGCGGTTATGCGATTATCATTACTGGTGCATTTTTCGGGGTGGTGCACGGCAATCTCGCCGCCGTCTTCCCGCTGATGGCTTTTGGCTCAGTACTCTGCATCATGCGCGATCGTTTTGGTCTTTTCACCTGCATCGCCCTACACTCTCTCTTTAATTTGCATACTTTCATTTGGCTTTATTTAGCGCCAAATGCATCCAGCCAGTTATAATTTTCGAATGGGTGCCATCACCAGTCAGCCAAGCCGAAGTATCGGACAACTCACCGAAGAAGAAATTATTCGTCGGGTCACCGCTAACCTCGGTCAGGCCTGTCCGCCCTTCCCCGCTGGGCCTGGTGGTGACTGCGCCATCTTTGAAGAAACTGTAGCCAGAAAATTCCGAGTCAGCACGGTCGACTCCGTTATTCTCGGAAGACATTTTGATTCCTCAACCGCGGGTGCACTCGCTGGCGCTAAATTGGTGAAGCGAAATCTGAGCGATTTGGCTGCGGCAGGTGCAGTTCCCAGCGATGCTTTATTATCGTTATTATTAGGACCCGATGTGGACAGCGAATGGCTCGAAGACTTTGCTCGCGGAGTCGGCGATACTGCGCATAAATTCGGACTCAAATGTGTCGGTGGCGATATTTGCCGCGTCCAAGCAGGCACGTTTGCCGCGACACTATCGGTACAAGGATTTGCGCATCGAATCTTAACAAGAAAGACTGCAAAGAACGGCGATGTAATTTTTGTAACTGGTAAATTGGGCGGATCCATCAAGGGACATCATTTAAATTTCGAACCACGTCTCGCTGAAGGCGAATGGCTAAACGCGCAAAGCATTGTAACCGCCTGCACCGATTTATCGGATGGCATGGCCAAAGACCTTCAGGGGCTTATAAATACGACTCAGGATGCCGTTATCGATTTAGCGTCACTTCCGATTTCAGATGCGGCTCATCAATGTTCAAAAGCCGATGGGAAGCCGGCGGTTGAACATGCGTTACAAGACGGCGAAGATTATGAATTACTCTTTACCGTCCAAGCTCAACAGGCCGATTTACTTGAAGCTAATTTCAAGAAACAGTTTCCGCAAACTCCTCTTAAAAGTATTGGAATCATCAGTCCGGGAACCGGTTTAATAAAATCTCGAACTGATGGTGCGGTGATAACCAGTCGAGGCTTCGGACACTTCGCTTGAAGAAAAGTTTAGAGTGCTTTTCTGCGCGAGGCCCGACCTTCATCGACTTCAATGTAGTCAAACATCGTATCCACTCCAGCGTCGGCACTGAGTCCGTTTTCTTTGAGTCGACGTAGCAGTGTTTCGTTCGCCTCATCGCGCCAACCGCGTTTAGTCATGAAGGAATTCCAAATATCGATATCATTGGATGATAATTTTCGTCCATGCGATTGCGCCCAAGCAAAGGCGTCTTCAGGCGAGGACTGAGGATTGGCGAGCACCCAATTTTTTAGATTCTCGTACTGCACGCCCAAGTATTGGCAGCAGCGATCATCAAAGGCTTTACCGAGATTATTAATAAAGTCGGCATGGAGTTTTCCTTCGGCATGAAGCTTTATCTTATCAAGCATGCGTGGAAAGTAGACGAATCCATGAGTTGTCTCGTACGGGCTTCTTAATCCGGGAACAATGGGCATATGGGATTGTCAGATAATGACATCTCAAGTAATTTCCAACCTACAATTTTAAAAACTTAACGCCCCCGTCATGAAATTACTTTCTTATTTATTATTATTTATCGGACCTTGGCTCGGTGCGCAAACGGCGACCGAAGTCGCTCAGCCCAAGATTCGTTTCGCGAACGACATCGCCAAGTTTGTGGCCCAGGATAAGGCCAATCCCCCTCCCCAAAATGCGCTGCTTATTGCAGGATCCAGTTCCGCACGTTATTGGATTAGTGCCGCTGAAGATTTCAAGCCCTACCCGGTAATCAATCGTGGTTTCGGTGGATCCAAAACTACTGAGGTCCTCGCGACCATGGATCGTATCGCTTTGCCCTATCATCCTCGTCTGGTTATTTATTTCGCTGGCACCAATGATCTCGCTGGTGGCAGTAAAGCCGAAGATGTTCTCGAAAATATCCGTCAATACATTGAGCGACTGCGTAATGAAAATCCGAAAATCGGATTTGTAATCATGGCCGGACTCAAATCACCCAAACGTAAACCACACTGGGCCGAATTTGATAAGTTTAATGAACTTCTTCAAAAATTCTGTTCGGCCGGAAAAAACCTCTACTACGTGGATCATAATAAGGTTATGAATAAACC